>JAFAHL010000168.1 GCA_019237215.1 Hyphomicrobiales bacterium
CTCGCCCGGCTCGCAGCCCGCAACAGCGAGCCCACGGAAGGTGCCGAGCGGCCGCAGGCCGCGGCGTTTCGCCTCCATATCCGACATCACGACGCAGGCGGAGGCGCCATCGGACAGCTGGCTCGCATTGCCGGCAGTGATGAACTGCCCCTGGCGCACCGGGGTCAGCTTGGCGAGCGCTTCGAGCGTGGTGTCGGGCCGGTTGCCTTCGTCGCGCACAAGCGTCTTGGTTTCGATTCGGGTCTGGCCGGTTCCTTTGTCGGTGACGGCGCAGGGACCGGTGAAGGGCACGATCTCCTCATCAAAAAGGCCGGCCTGCTGCGCCGCGGCGGTGCCTTGCTGGCTCTTCAGCGCGAACTCGTCCTGCGCCTCGCGGCTGATGCCGTAGCGGGCAGCGACGAGATCGGCGGTTTCGATCATCGTCGCGTAGAGATCCGGCTTGTTCTCCTCTAGCCAGGGATTGCGATAGTGCTGGCGGTTGACGTTGGGCTGCACGAGGCTGATCGACTCGACACCGCCCGCGGTGACGACCGGCACCTGGTCGACGATGACGCGTTTCGCCGCATGGGCGACGGCCTCGAGTCCGGAGGCGCAGAACCGGCTGACCGTTACAGCCGCAACGCTAGCAGGAAGGCCGGCGCGAAAAGCCGCGTGGCGCGCGATGTTGCCGCCCGTGGCGCCTTCGGGATAGCCGCACCCCAGCACCACTTCCTCGACCTCGGCGGGATCGAGACGCGCGCGCTCAAGAACCGGCGCGATGCAATGGGCAGCGAGGTCCGCCCCATGCGTGATGTTCAGGGCGCCGCGAAACGCCTTGCCGATCGGCGTGCGCGCGGTCGCGACGATCACCGCGTCGGTCACGATCTAGTCTCCTGTGGTTTCAAAGCATCGCGGAAGCCCAGGGGGCGCTCGCCTACACTGCTCTTTTCGATGACGGGCGAGGTGAAGCCGCGGCGTTCCGCGGCCAGCCGGCGCAGCAGCCGCGACGGGCGCAGGCTGTCCTCGCCGGTCTTCGCCGCCACCTCTTCGAGCCGCATGGCAATGCGCCCCAACCCGACCTGGTCGGCGTAGAACATCGGGCCGCCGCGCCAGGCGGGCCAGCCGTAACCGTTGAGCCAGACCACGTCGATGTCGCCGGGCCGCGCTGCAATCCCTTCCTCCAGGATACGCGCGCCCTCGTTGACCATCGGGTAGATCAGCCGCTCGACGATCTCGTCCGCGCCGATCGCTCGGCGGGTGATGCCGTGCTCCGCCGCGATCCGCTCGATCAAGGATGTCACTTCAGGATCGGGGTGCGGTGTACGGTCGCCCTCGGCGTAGAGGTAGCAGCCCTTGCCGGTCTTTTGCCCGAGCCGCCCGGCCTCGCATAACGCGTCCGCCACCGGCGCGCGCGCCCCCGTCGCCTTGCGGATGCGCCAGCCGATGTCGAGGCCGGCGAGGTCGCCCATCGCGCACGGCCCCATGCGGAAGCCGAAGCCGGTGATGGCGGCGTCGATGTCCTGCGGCAGCGCGCCTTCCAGCAGCAACCGTTCCACCTGCTTGCCGCGGGCCGCGAGCATACGGTTACCAACGAAACCATAGCAGACGCCGACGGCGACCGGCACCTTGCCGAGCTTCGGCGCGATCTGCACCGCGGTCGCCAGAGTGTCGGGCGCGGTCTTGTCGCCGCGCACCACTTCCAGCAGGCGCATGACGTTGGCCGGGCTGAAGAAGTGCATACCAACAACGTCCTGCGGCCGGCTGGTGGCTCCGGCAATCTCGTTGACGTCGAGATAGGACGTGTTGGTCGCCAGCACCGCGCCGGGCTTGGCGATGCGGTCGAGTTGGCCGAAGACGTCCTTCTTCAGGCCCATCTCCTCGAACACCGCCTCGACGATAATGTCCGCATCGGCGGCGGCCTGCAGCCCGACCTTGCCCTCGATCAGCTTCAGTCGGGCGTCCCGCTGCTCCGGCTTCAGGGTGCCGCGCTTGACGGAGATGTCGTAGGTCTGGGCGACGCGCGCGAGACCGCGTTGCAGCGCATCTTCGCCGGTCTCGATCACGGTCACGGGGATGCCGGCGTTGGCGAAGCACATGGCGATGCCGCCGCCCATCGTGCCGGCGCGGATGACGGCGGCTTTGTTGACCAGCCGCGCCGAGATGCCATCGGGCAGGCCGGGAATGCGCGCCGCCTCGCGCTCGGCAAAGAAGACGTGGCGCAGCGCCTTGGAGCGTGGATCCTCAAGCAGGTGACGGAAATGCACGCGCTCCCGCACCATCCCCTCCTCGAAGGGGAGGTCGAAAGCGGCGCGGACGGAGTCGATGCAGGCGGCGACGCTCGGGTTGTCGGGGTAAGCCTTGCCGAGTGCAGCGGCTTCCTGCTCGAACGCCTCGCGCGGGCCGAGATTGGCGGCATCGCGGCTGCGCCGCAGCTGGCTGTCGGCCAGCGCCCGGGCCTTCGTCTTGGCTCGCTGCAACAGGTCGCCATCGGCGAGCTCATCGACCAGCCCGAGCGCCTTGGCCTCGGCGGGGGAAACAGGCTTGCCCTCGGCTATGATCTTCAGGCCCGCAACAGCACCGATCAGGCGAGGCAGACGCTGGGTGCCACCGGCGCCGGGCAGCAGGCCCAGCGTCACTTCCGGCAGACCGAGCTTCGCGTGCGGTGCGGCTACTCTGGCATGGCAGCCGAGTGCCACTTCCAGCCCGCCGCCCAGGGCGGCGCCGCCGATTGCCGCCACGATCGGCTTCCGCGTCGCGTCGAAGGTCTCGATCACCTCGGGCAGCGAGGGGGACACCGGCGGCTTGCCGAATTCGGTGATGTCGGCGCCGGCGATGAACGTGCGGCCTTCGGCGGTGATGACGATGCCGGCAACGTCAGGATCGGCTTCGGCCCGGCCGATCGCCTCGACCAGGCCTGCGCGCACGGCCGCGCTCAATGCGTTCACGGGGGGATTGTGGATGCGGATGACAGCGACGCTGTCCTTGATGGCGTAGGCAACTGGGCTGCTGCCGCTCATGAACGTTGACCTCCTTGAATCCGGTATCTAATTCTGCATTGCGGATTTCAGTTCCGCGCTGTGAGTTCGAACTAAGCAGTATGCTGCACCGTGTCAAGACCAAAGTGCGCGGCAGGAGGATTTGGGTGAGGGTGCGTAAGCAGAACGGCGCCACCGACGGGAGACGGCCACGAGCGGCGGCGACCGAGGCGCGCGAGCTGGAAAGCGCCGCCGGGGACAGGCAATTCGTCACGGCGATGGCCCGCGGCCTCGACATCCTCGACGCGTTCACATCTCGGGACCGGATGCTGGGAAATCAGGAGTTGGCGGAGCGGACGGGCTTGCCGAAGGCGACCGTCTCCCGTCTGACCTACACGCTGACCCGGCTCGGTTATCTGAGCTACCTGCCGCGGTTCGCGAAATACCGGCTGGGGTTCCGGGCCGTCGTGCTCGGGCAGGTCGCGCTCGCCAGTCTCGATGTGCGCGACATCGCACGTCCGGAGATGCTGCGTCTGGCGGAGGCCGTCGATGCCACCGTGGCGCTTGGCAGCAGAGACCGGCTCTCGATGGTCTACATCGAGCACTGCCCACCTCCCTCCGCGGTTGCGCTACAGCTTGGCATTGGCTCGCGTATCCCGCTCGCCACGACGGCGATGGGCCGTGCCTACTATGCCCTCGCCAAGCCGGAGGAACGGGCGGAGATCGACGCCGCCCTCGCCGCCCGCGATCCGGAACGCTGGCCGGAGATCCGACGGGGGCTGAACGAGGCGGTCGACATGCACGCGGCCCTGGGCTTCACCGTCTCGATCGGCGACTGGAATCCCGAGGTTCATGCCGCCGGCGCGGCATTCGTTCTGCCCAGCGGCGCGATCATGGGCCTGACGTGCGGCGCCCCTGCCTTCCTGCTTTCGCGCGAGCGGGTGCTACAGGAGGCGGGACCGAAACTCGCGGTGAGCGCGCGTCAAATCGAAGCGCTGGTTCAGCGTGATGCCTGACAGGCGTGTACCGCGCCAGTCATGTTCGACCTATCCGCATCAACCGCGCTTGGCGGAAACCGGACTTCGCCGCGTTCCCACCACGCTTACTGGAACGGTGCGAAGATCAGTATGCCCCGCCCCGCGTCCTCGCAGCTTTTGCATGTCCCGCCTGCCATCAAGCCTGATAGTGCGGTGCAACAGGACGCGGAGATTGCGTATGCGCGCCGCCAGCCCGAAACCTCGCCCCTTTCACATCAGCGATCTGCATGGGGCTGGGCGCCTGATCATCGACGCCACGGCGGGTGTCGTCGGTCTGGTCGAGGCCATGCATCACGCCATTGTTGCACGCGCACCGGTGATCGGCATGGCACCGGAAGGAGGCACGCAGGGCATTACCGGGTTCGTGTACGATGCCATTTACCGCAGCATCCGAGTGACGGGAGGCACATTCTCCGCCGGCTGGGACGCACTGGGGCTGCCGGCACCGGAAGTCACATCGCCGGAGCGCGAGGCAATAGTTGCTGCGGTAAACGGCCTGTGGGGCGATCATCTGGAGCGCACGCACAACAGCCTCGCTATTCCGATGTCGTTTCGGATTGACGGGCGCCGCCTGGCACTCACGGCGAGCGCGTTGCCAGACAAGATCGCAAGCCCGTCGTCGCGGCTGCTGGTGTTGGTGCATGCGCTGTGCATGAACGATCTGCAGTGGACGCGGGAGGGGCACAACCACGGCCAGGCGCTGGCGCGCGACCTAGGGTTTTCGCCGGTCTATTCGCACTACAACTCGGGCCGGCACGTTTCGGAGAACGGCAGCGAATTCTCCGGGTTGTTGGAGCAGCTGGTGGCGAACTGGCCCGTTGCGGTCGACGAACTTGTCATCATCGGCCACAGCGCGGGCGGCCTGGTGGCGCGCGCGGCGTGCCACGAGCCGGCCGGCGAGGCCGCCTGGCTGAAACGACTGAGGTCGCTGGTTTGCCTCGGCACGCCCCACCACGGCGCCCCGCTGGAGCGCGGCGGCCGGCTGCTGGACAGCGCGCTGAGCGCGAGCCCGTACGTCGCGCCGTTCGCGCGGCTGGGCAAGGCGCGCAGCGCCGGCATCACCGACCTGCGCTACGGCAACGTCCAGAAGGCCGACTGGGCGGCGCGCGACCGGCACGATCAGCGCCGTGATGACCGCACGCCGACGCCGCTGCCGACGGGCGTGCAGGTCTGTTTCGTGGCGGCGACGCTGGCCAAGCGCGCGACGGACCCGCGTTCGTACCTGGTCGGCGACGGACTGGTGCCGGTGCCGAGTGCGCTCGGCCAGCACGCGGATCCGCGGCTGGCGCTGACGGTGCCCGAGGCGAACCGCTATGTCGCGGTCGAGGCGAATCATTTCGACCTGCTCAGCCGCGCGGATGTCTACGACGTGATACGCGGATGGGTCGCACCAGGTTGATGCAAGCCTAGGCAGACTATCAAGCACTTCCCGTCGCGGTTGGGTGGACAAGCGCCTTCCGGACAAACCTATGCCCTGGAAAGCGCTGTGACAACGTTGAATCTAGCGTGATCGACGATGATTCGATCGTGAGCCTGGCGACAGCAGCGAGCCGCGGTGCTATCCTCATCCGATGGGCAACTGGCGCACGGAACATCCTGTCGAGAACGGCTCGTTCCCCGACGACTCCGTCGACTGGATGGACACCCCCGAGGGACAACAGTCAATCGAGGCGCTTGATCTGGTCTTCAGCGCATTGGACCATGTCGACGTCGACGCCAGCCAGCGCAAGATCGTCTGGACCGACGGGAAACGACTCTCGATCGAGGAGGCGGCGGAACGCCTCCATGCCGAGCATCCGGACATCCCCCGAGACCTAATCGAAACTCACGTGTTCGGTTGGTTGGAAAACTGCGCGCCAGAATCCTAC
>JAFAHL010000244.1 GCA_019237215.1 Hyphomicrobiales bacterium
GCCGAGCGCTCCAGGGCCAGGCCCACCAGGGCCTCGGGCCCCACGCCTCGCCCGATCAAGCAGCGGGCCAGCCGGTTGGCCCGGGCATTAAGCTCCCCATAGGAAAGTGACTCCTGGCCAAACACCACCGCGGCGGCTTCCGGCGTGCGGGCCGCCTGGGCCTCAAAGAGCGCCGGCAAGGTCGCTTCGGCTACCGGCCGGCCCGCGCCGTTGAAGCCCTCCAGCAAAAGCCGCCGGTCCGATTCATCGAGAATTTCGATATCGCGCAACCGCTGATCGGGCGATAACAGAACCTCGCGCAGCGCCGTCATAAAGTGCCGCGCCATTTGCTCCACGCCTGCGCCGCCGCGCACAACAACGCGGCCAAGCCCGCCCCATTCGACCCACAACTCCAGCCGATGGAGCCACTCCGCCTGAGCGCTCGCGCCCTCGACCGTAAGGCCCCATCCGGTAATCGATTCGATCGTCTGCGCCGGTTGCCATGCGGAAAACTGCGCGCCTTCTTCTAACTGCCGATTCAGATCGTCGATCAACGAACGCGGCGTCGCATCGGGCCGCATGGCGCCCATGAAGAACATCGGCCCGTCCGGATCCGAGGTCGCAAGCAGCGGTGCCGTGGAGCCTGTGTAGCGTTCGGCCACCACCGCAAGCGCGGCCATTCCCACCACGAGCAGCGCATCCGGATCCCCGCCCGTCGCGCGTTCCAAAGGCGCCGCCAACGCCGGCTCCGGCACCGCGACGCACTCATGCGCGACCTTTGTGCGCGACTTCCAGAGCCGCACCGGCTCGCTGCCTCGAATTTTGTCCTGCCAGTAATCCCGCGTCGCGATCGCAAACGCTGCGCTCGCGGTATCGGGAGCGACCCGGGCGGCCGTGCTCATAGGCGAACCTCCGCGCGCCCGCGGCGCTTCCACGATGGCTTCTCGATTCCCGATCGAATGTCAAGCTCGTCGATGCGCCGGTCGGGCCACGCCAGTCCTTCGCGCAGCAAGCTCATCAACCGCCCCGCCCACAGCTCAATGCGGCCCGGCTCGAACAAACCCGTGCGATAGTCGAGCGCAAGCGCGATCTCGCCTTGCAGCGCCTGGTAACGGAAATCCAGATCGAACAAGCTCTCCACCGGCGGCACGTCCACCGCGGTCACGCGCACGTTGCCCCAGTGCAGAGGCACGCGCGGGTTCTCTTCGAACGTCACCATCGCGTCGAAAATCGCTGGCCGTTTCGGATCGTGCGGACCGGTCGCGTCCACCACCAGATCGAATGGAGTCCTCCCATGCACGATCGCGTCGAGGCACGTGCCGCGCATCGCGTGCGCCAGTTCGGCAAACGTATGCTCCGCGACCGCGCGCTCGCGCAGAACCACGGTGTTCACGAATAAGCCGGCTTGCGACTCGAGCATCGGGTGATCGCGGTGCGTCACGGGCGTTCCCAGCGCGATGTCGCTCGCTCTCGAAAGCCGATGCAAGATTGCGCTCGTAACCGCGGCCAATCCCATGAAGCGCGTGATCCCGCGCGCCCGGCAGAACGAATCGAATTGCTTCGTCAGGTTCGGTCCCAACGGCATGCGTAGCGTCGCTACTCCGGCGCCGGCGGTTTCACGCACGAAGTCGCAGGGCAATTCCAGCCGCTCAATTCCCGCCAGCCGCTCACGCCACCACGCCAGCCCGACCGCATCCGCCGCGGCTCGGGCATTCTCCCAAGCCGCATAGTCTCGATACTGAATCGGAAGCGGCGCCGGTCCCGCCCCCCGCCCCGTGCGCATCGCGTACAATGCGCCGAGATCGCGCGCCAGCACTTCGATCGAGCATCCATCGGTCACGATGTGATGGAACGCCAGCGCGAGCCCGTGCCGATCCGGCGCAAAGCTCAACAAGCGCGCACGCCACAGCGGAGCGGCTTTCAAATCGAACGGCTGCGTTGCGAGCTTCGTGGCGTCCTCGGCAACCGCGACCCGCTCATCCGCCACGGTGACGTCCACGACATCAAGTTCCACCACCGGCTCGCGAACTGCTTGACGCGGCGTTCCGTCTCTCTCGACAAAACAAGTCCGCAGCGACTCGTGCCGCGACGCCAGTTCGCACAGCGACGCGCGCAGTGTCTCCACGTCGAGCCTGCCTTCCAGCAGGACCGCCGCGGGCAGGTTGTAACCTACCGAATCCGGCCGCGCCTCCGCCATCGCCCACATGCGATGCTGTGCGTGTGACAATTCATAGTCCGGCGCCAAAGACAGCGTGGGTATCGGCGGAACTTCTCCCGCCGCCGATCGTCCCTCCATCAATCCGCAGAGCATCGCGGGCGTCGGGGCCAATAACAGATCGGCCAGCGACAATTCCGTTCCGAACACTTGCCGCGCGCGCACTGCGAGCTGGGCCGCGTGCAGACTCTGCCCGCCCAGATCGGAGAATCGGTCGTGCACGCCAATGGGCCGTTGTTCGAGAAGTTCTTCCCATAGCGCGCACATCTTCTTCTCGCTTTCGTTGCGCGGCGCCGTGTACTCGCGGCCCGTCTGCATCTCGCCCGCGAGTTCTGCGAGCGCCCGCGGATCGAGCCGCAGCTTCACCGGAATCGACTCCAGCGCCGCGAAGCTTTGCGGCACGAGCTCGGGCGGCAACACCTCGGCCAGCGCAGCGCGCACGCCCGGTATCGTCACGCCACGCGGCGGGACAACATAGGCCACAAGCTGTGGCAGCGCGAACACAGCCGCGTCTTCCGCCACTTCGCGCAAAGCGGTTTCGACTTCACCCGCTTCGGAGGTCATCCAGAGGATCGCGCCTTCCACAACTTGAACCTGGCTGTCAGTCGGACACAGGCCGCGCGCTCCCGCCAGCTGCCAGCGCGCTACCGCGCCGGGGATCGATGGCATCGGCGAGCCCGCGAGATACACGGATCGGCACACAACCCCGCGCCGGTCGCAACCCATCGTTTCCTTCGCTCCCACCGCGGCCAGGAGCGGCAGACCCGTGGGACGGCAGATTTCGAATATTTCATGTGCATCCGCAAACCGCGCCGCGGAGGCACTGCTCAATGGCCCATCAGTAAACGCAACCACGCGCGCCTTGGCCATCGATGGAATATTTCGCGCGGCCCACGCCGGCGCGATCACGATATCGACATCCGCAGCCTCATTCTCGTCTAGCGTCACCGTAGCGGCGGCGGTCAACGCGCCGAAAATCGTCTCGACCCCCGCCAACCCGCGCACGCCGATGCGATCGCCCTCGCGCAGTCCGAACAACTCGCGCGCCGCGCTGGCCTGATCCGCGAGCATGGACGCAGTGCACGCAAACGTGTTCTCGTCGAGTTGAAACGAGCATGCGAGTTCATCCGGCCCCACGCTGACCGAAGCGGCGATCGGTTCGTTTTGGGCCACCTCGCGTTCGAGGCGATCCAGATCCAACAGCTTTTTGTGCGGAAGCATGCCTGTCGACGCGCCCCGCGAGAGCACCACCGCAGCGTGGTTGCACAGATGCCGCATCGCCAAAATCGAGCGATGCGCCGGCTCCATCCAGACCCCGCCCAGCTTCATCAATGCAATCCGCAGCGCCAGATTGTCCACCGGATGACCGGGCTCGATACCCACGCCGTCGCCCCGTTGCACGCCGTGCGCGGCAAGCGCGGTCGCCAGCCGTCCGGACTTCTCGTCCAGCTCCCTGTAAGTGATCGCGCGCCCCTCGGCACGTAACGCCACACGATCGGGCGCCATTCGTGCGTTTCGTTCGAAGGCCGCCAGCACCGGCTCCGAACTCCGCGGACGCGCGCGTTCCACTTGCGGAGGCGCGATTTCCAAGGCGGCAACCGGCTTCTGCGCGTCTTCGATCAGACCGCGAAGGATCGTGCGGAAGCTTTCGATCCACGCCTCGATCGTTGATGTGTCGAACAAATCCGCGCGGTAATCGAAATCCAGAATCAGCCGCCCGCCCATCTCAAGCGCATTGAGGCTCAGCTCATATTTTGCCGAAGCGATGGGCGCGGTCTCTAGCGAAACCGAAATGCCTTCGAACTTCGGCAGTCCCGGCGCGCGGTCGAGATTGAACATCGTGACGGCGGGAGGCAGCCGCAGTTCCCGAACCGCCCCGAGCGAGATGCGCTGATGTTCGTACACGTCGAGCAAAGCCCGCTTCACCTGCGCCACAAG
>JAFAHL010000607.1 GCA_019237215.1 Hyphomicrobiales bacterium
AGAGTGGAGCACGTCCATGTCCAGCACATCGTCCAGCACATCCGGCACGATCAGGGATACGGTTCGGGAGACGGCGCGCGAGACGGCGCGCGACGTCAAGGAAGCAGCGCGGGAGAGCGGCAAAGCCGCCTCGGCCGCGAGCGGTGATATCCAGGCGGATCTGCAAGCGCTGCGGGACGATGTGACCCGGCTCGCCACGCAGATCACCGACATTTTCGCGGCCAAGGGCAACGTGGCCTGGAGCCGCGCGAAGGCGAACGTCGAGGGTGTGGTGTCGGATGTCGGCGCCAAGGGGCAAGAAGCCATCGATGCCGCGCACGAGGTGAGCGACAAGGTGATCGAGGCCATCGACGAGTCGCTCGAGACGCGGCCTTACACCACGCTCGCCGTTGCGCTCGGCATCGGATTCCTGCTCGGCGCGATGTGGCGTCGATAGATTTGGCTCAACCGTCGACGGGCCTCGCCGCTTCGGGGGTGCATGAGTTGAACGAATGCGCGGCTGGCTTCGTTACTTCGCCCTGAACGCCCAAGTTCGCACCGGCGTCAGCGGGTGGGTCCTCGCCTGGGCGCTCATCGCCGCCGCGGGCGCCGCCGCTGCGGCGGTTTTTCTCCTGGTCGCCGCCTTCGTCTGGCTCGCGGATGTTTACGACAGTTTGACCGCCGGGGTGGTGCTGGGGTGCGCGTTTGCGCTGATCGCGCTGATCGCGCTCCTCGCCTGCCTCATGACCCGTCGCCGCAACATGCAGCGCGCGCGGCTCGAACTTGCGGCGCGCAGCAGCACCAGCTGGTTCGATCCCAAGCTCGTGGCGGTCGGGGTCCAGATCGGACAGGCGATCGGCTGGCGCCGGCTCGTTTCGCTCGCCGCGCTCGCCGTGCTCGCGGGCGCCGCGGCCAAAGAGTGGTCCGCCCGCGCCCAGCCGGCGGAGGACGACGCGGCCGAGGACGAAGCAGCGTCCGAAGGCTAGCCCGTCGATCTCGCCCTACGTGTCTCGGACGCGGTGCCAGCGCGAAGTTCTTGCGTAGCGGTGCACCGCTGATGCGGGACCGCCAGAGACCGGAACGGTCCCGGGTCTGCAGCGCACCACTTCGTGGCTGCGCTGCGCCCGGGACACCTGATGGTCTCTAGCCCGCCACGCGTCCGAGCTTGGGAAAGGCATCCGGCGCCGCTGCCAGCGCCGCGCGCGCGAGCCGCGCGTCCTCGCTGATCCGGCGCACGAGCTCCTCGACGCTGTCGAATTTGAGCTCGGGCCTGATCCAATCGATGAAGGCGACGTCGATGACCTCGCCGTAAAGATCAGCGGAAAAATCGAACAGGAACACTTCGAGCAGCACCGTGCCCTGGTCGAACATCGGCCGCCGTCCGAAGCTTGCGACGCCGTCGTAGCGGCGCTCGCCCACGCCCGCCCGCACCGCGTAGATGCCGTGCTTGAGGCCGCAGGCGGGGTCGAGACGCAAATTGGCGGTGGGATAGCCGAGCTCGCGCCCGCGCTTGTCGCCGTGCACGACCTCGGCGTTGACGAACCAGGGATAGCCGAGAAGCTCGTTGGCTTGCGCCACCTGGCCGGCGGCGAGCGCCGCGCGGATCGGGCCGGAACGCACCGGCCGTCCCGCGTCTTCGAACCGCGGCACGACGTCGACCGCAAAGCCGAGCTTGGCGCCCTGCGCCGCGAGATAATCGGGCGACCCCGCGCGATTGAGGCCGAAATGAAAATCAAAGCCGATGGCGACGCCGGCGACCGCAAAGCGGCCGACCAGAATGCGCGCAACGAAGTTCTGCGCGGAAAGGCCTGCGAGCGCCGCGTCGAAGCGCAGCACGATTGCGCCGCCAAGCCCGGTCGCGGCCAGAAGCCGCAGCTTGGCGCGCTCGTCGGTCAGCCGAAACAGCGGCTGCTCGGGGCGAAAGAAAGTGCGCGGATGCGGCTCGAAGGTCAGCGCTGCCGCTTTGCGCCCGAGGGCTTTGGCGCGCGCCAGCGCGGCCGCGATCACGGCGCGGTGGCCGCGATGCACGCCGTCGAAATTGCCGATGGCGACGACGGCACCGTCGAGCGCGTGGTCGGCGGGCGCTTCGCCCCGGACCACGACGAACGGCTCTCTCGGCTGCGGTTGGTCGGTCATGACCGGCGCTGGAGCGGGCCTCGAAGGACGTCGGATAAAAGCTTGACCACGGCCGCGCCTGTCATCGCAAGACCGGTGGCCGCCTTCAAGCAAGCCGGATTGCCGGTTGCGGGCGGTACGCGGCGCATCACGATGGCGACCTGCCCGCCGCGACCTACCAGCTGAGCCGGTGCATCACCGCCTTGGGGACGACCCCCGCCGCCGCGAAGATGCCTGCCAGCGCCGCGGCGTCGGGATCGTGGCGGTTGCCGAGCTCCTCGGCGTGGATGCCCGCGGTCACGAACAGGCAATCGATGCCGAAGGCGGCGGCGCCCTTGAGGTCGGTGCGCACCGAATCGCCGATCGCCAGCAGGCGATGCTGCTTCACCGAGCCCCCGCGCGCGGCTTCGGCCAGGGCGAGCGCCTGCTCGTAGATCGGCCGATAGGGCTTGCCGGCATAGATCACCTCGCCGCCCGCGGCCGCGTAGGGATCGGCGATCGCACCGGCGCAATAGATGAGCTTGTCGCCGCGTTCCACCACCTCGTCGGGATTGGCGCAGATCATCGGCAGCGAACGCGCGCGCATGCGCGCGATGACATCGCGGTAGTCCTGCGGCGTCTCCACGGTGTCGTCGTAAAGCCCGGTGCAGACCGCGTAGTCGGCGTGCTCCAATGGCGCCGTCGGCGCGTTCAGTCCTTCGAACAGCGCCAGATCCCGCTCCGGGCCGATGTGGAACACGCGCGCTCCGGCGCGCGCGGCGATGAGCGCGCGGGTGACGTCGCCCGAACTCACGATGCCGTCGTAGGCCGCGCGCGGCACGCCCAGCCGGTCGAGCGTCAGGCGCGCCACCCGCTCGCCCGGCCGCGGCGCGTTGGT
>JAFAHL010000037.1 GCA_019237215.1 Hyphomicrobiales bacterium
GCGGCCCGGCGCTATCCTTCCCTGCGCGAAGGCGAACACAGCACCCGTTCGGCTCAGGCCCTGCCGGCCTTGTCGAGGTCGAGCGGGAGCGCCAGGATAGGCCGGCCGGTCGCCTTGAACACTGCATTAGCGACCGCAGGCGCGGCCGGGGGCACGCCGGGTTCGCCGACGCCGGTCGGTTTCTCGGTGGAAGCGACAATGTGGACGTCGACTTGCGGCATGTCGCTCATCCGGAGCGGCTCGTAGGCGTCGAAGTTACCCTGATCGACGACGCCGGCCGACAGCGTTATTGCGTCGCGCATGGCCGCGCCGAGGCCATACCCTATGCCGCCCTCCATTTGCGCCTTGATGATGTCCGGATTGACCGCGACGCCGCAATCGACCGCGCACACGATGCGTTCGACCTTGGCCTTGCCGTTCGACATCGACACCTCGGCGACCTGCGCGACGAAACTATGGAAGCTCTCGTGCACGGCGACGCCGCGGAACCTCCCCGCCGGCGCAACCTTCATCCAGCCCGCTTTTTCCGCCGCGAGTTTCAACACGCCGACATGGCGCGGTTTTTCCTTCAGGAGGGCGAGCCGGAAGTCGATCGGGTCCTTGTTGGCCTTCGCCGCGAGCTGGTCCATCATATTTTCGACCACATAGGCCGTGTGGGTATGGCCGACCGAGCGCCACCACAGAACCGGCACCCCGACCTTCGTCGTGTGCAATTCCGCGTGGACGTTGGGGATCGCATAGGGCATGTCGGTTACGCCCTCGACCGACGACACATCGACGCCGTTTTTCACCAGGGCCTTCTCGAATCCTGTGCCGGCGAAGATCGACTGCCCAACGATGACATGCTTCCAAGCGACAAGATTCCCGACCCCATCCAGGCCGGCCTTGACGCGGTGAAGGTACATTGGACGGTAAAAGCCGCCCCGCATGTCGTCCTCGCGCCGCCAGACGAGCTTCACCGGATCTGGCTTGCCCCAGGCTTTGGCCGCCATCGCGGCTTCGGCGAGGTAGTCCGAGTTCGGCACCGCTCGACGGCCGAACGAGCCGCCGGCGTATTTCGTGTCGATGAGCACCCTGGCCGGCGGCACGCCGAAGATGGCGCCGGCGACGACTTGATCGATCGTCTGCATCTGCGATGCGCTCCAGATGCGGACCGTGTCGCCGTCGAACTTGACGACCGCGTTCATCGGCTCCATCGCCGCGTGCGCCAGATACGGGAAGGTGAACTCCGCCTCCACGACCTGTGCTGAGGAGCCGAGCGCGGCGTCGGCGTCGCCGTCGTTGCGCGCCACCACCCCCGGCTGATCGGCGAGCTTGCGGTACTCGGCGAGGATTTCGGCCGAACCGCGTTTCTCGGCCTTCTCTTCGTCCCACTCGACCTTGACCAAGCCCTTGGCCTTGAAGGCCGGCCAGGTTGACGTTGCATAGACGGCGACGCCCTGCGGAATGATCTTGGCGTCGAGGAAGCCCTTGACTGATTGGGCCGCGCTGGCGTCGATCGATTTGGCGACGGCGCCAAATCGCGGCGGATGGACGACCGAAACCACCACCATGCCGTCGAGATGGACGTCCTGAGTGTAGATCGGCTGGCCGGTGATCTTCGCCTCGGTGTCGAGGCGCTTGAAGGTCTTGCCGATATAAGCGAAGTCGGAGGCGCTCTTGAGCGGCGCGTCCTTCGGGACATCGAGTTTCGACGCCGCCTCGGCGAAATCGCCAAGAGCCCCGCTCTTGCCGGACTTGTGCGACAGCACGCCTCGGGTGACGACAATCTCGCCCGCCGGCACGCCCCAGACCGCCGCCGCCGCCGCGATCAGCATGGCGCGCGCAACCGCGGCCGCTTGGCGATATTGAAGGAACGAATTGGCGATCGACGACGAGCCGCCGGTTGCCTGGATTGGGCCGAACAGCAGATTGTTGTATTTCGACGCGTCGGCGGGGGCGAACTCGGCGCGCATTTGCCTCCAGTCGGCGTCGAGCTCCTCGGCGACAAGGGTCGAGAGTCCGGTGGCGACCCCTTGTCCCTTATCGAGATGCTTGACCAAAACCGTGACGGTGTTGTCGGGCGCGATTCGCACGAAGGGGTTCGGCGCGAAGGTTTCGACCGCGGCGGCGGAGGCGAAGGGAAGGTCGAGACCGATGACAAGTCCGACCCCGGTTCCCGCTGCAATCTTGATGAAAGCGCGGCGCGAAGGCTGAATGGTCATGGCGCTCATCCCTTCATGATTTCGGCTGCGCGATGAATGCCCGCGCGGATTCGATGATAGGTCGCGCAGCGGCAGACGTTGCCGTCCATCGCGTCGTCGATGTCGGCGTCGCTCGGCGAGGCATTGCCGGCGAGCAGCGCCGCGGCGCTCATGATCTGCCCGGACTGGCAGTAGCCGCATTGCGGCACGTCGAGTTCGCGCCAGGCGGCGCGCACCGCCTCGACCGGCTTGCCGGCGAGCCCCTCGATCGTGACAATCTTCATGGCCGCGGCGTCGGCGACGCTCAGCTGGCACGAACGGGTCGGCGCGCCATCGGCATGCACGGTACAAGCGCCGCAAAGCCCCTGGCCGCATCCATATTTCGTGCCGGGCAATTTGAGTTCGTCGCGGAGAGCCCACAGCAATGGCGTATCGGGCTCGACGTCGAGCCGCATTGGTTCGCCATTGATCGAGAGATTGTAGACCATCCCCGTTCCTCCTCTAGAGGTTGGCGTTCTTGAAATCCGCCGTGAGTGTGTCCTTCGTAAGCGCGTAAAATGTCGCATGTAAGGCAGAAGCCGCCGAAGAAAGA
>JAFAHL010000123.1 GCA_019237215.1 Hyphomicrobiales bacterium
CAAGGAGGTGCCCGTAATCCGGCTCGTCGATCTGGGAGGAGCGCTGCATCGCCTTGGAGGTGAGCCCGACCTTGTGGCCGATCAGTTTGGCGCCGCCGGCGATCTTGCGCTTGGCCACTTCGGTGGAGATGGCATAGGCGTCCTCGATGGTGAGGTCCGGCCAGGTCTTGGACAGCTGAACCGCCTGTTTGCGCTCCTTTTCCGCGCTCATGAGAATGTCGGCGGCTTTCTTGCGATCGGCTTCGGACAGCATGATTTGAGTTCCTCTCATCGTCCCGAGGGTGGTCTCCTGCGCGGCCGCGATCGAAGGTGATTCCCGTCGGCGGCATGCCGCCGCGATCGTCGAGGCCGCCGCATCAATGCTCCGCCTCGACGTCGATCAGCGTGCCGTCCGGATCGGCGAGCTGAAGGTGGCCCAGCGGACACTTTCTCAGCAATGCCAAGCGCGCCGCACCTTCGGAATCGAAGTCGATGGGTTTGGGCGCGAGGCAGATGTTGGTCTTTGCGACCTTGTCGAGATGTGCCTTGAAGCCATCGAGCTCGGCTACGCGAAAACCGATGTGATCCATTCCTGGCTGTTCGATGCCGGCGCCGTTGAAGGAGGAAATCTTCCACGGCACGATTGCCATGGTGACGCGGCCATCGGTCAGATGGTAACCACCGTCTTCGGTCGGAATGTTGCGGGCTTCGAGCTCGAACACGTCGGCGTAGAAATTGGCGACGCGCTCCGCCTCGCGCGCGCGCAGCGCGAAATGACTGAACGTCGTTTCCTGCCTCCACTCGCCCTTGGCATAGACCTCGGCGCGATTTTCGTGACCGGGCTGCGACAGGTCGAAATAGTTGCCCGCGGGGTCGTGCGCGCTGTAACTCGCAAACGGCCGGTTGCCCGGCCGCTTCACGATCTCGATGTCGGGATATTTCTTGGCGACCTTGCTGCGGACCTTATCGAGATCCTCCACTTCGATGCCGAAATGGTCGAGGCCCGCCTTGCGCCCGCCGCGGCGAGGGATCAGCGTCATGCCGAGGTAGCCGTCGCCGACCGAAATCGCGCCGATCTCGCGCGCGGTGTCGCCCGACGACTTCAGTCCGAAGACCGCCCGATAGAACATGCCGAGCAGCGTGTAGTGGTCGCTCGTGATGGCAAGATGATTGAGCTTCGCGAACATTGTCCTCTCCGCGCGATACCGTGGCCTTACTGATAATAGCGCTCGAGCGCAACGTTGCGCACCTCGGCGAGGCCCGCTTGGTCGAGCGTGGTCATCGCCTGCTCGATCGCCGCGCGAACCTCGTCGGCACCGGCGTGGTTGGCCGAGAGACCGAGCTTCTTGACCTCGGCGATGAATCCGCCATCGCGGAGGACCTCTGCAAAGGTTTGTCGGAGCAGATCGAGGCGATCCTGCGGCGTGCCCGGCGTAACCATCATCAATCGGCCGAGGCCGGCGATGCCGGCGCGCCAGTCGATCAAGCGCGCCTGTGCCGCCCCCAGCTCCGCCGCCTCGAACAGGGTCGGCGCAGCGGGGAATTGCTCGAGGCGCTTGCGCGCGAGCGCGGCCACCACCCGCATGCCGTTGCTCGCACCGTAGAGCGCGGCGGATTCTTCGGACACGACGCGTCCGTCCACCTCTCCCCTTTGGATCGCAAGGTTCATGTCGCCGGTGCCCTTGTAGCCGGTGATGATCTTGCTCTTCATACCGAGCGCGTGGGCCATGATGGCGGTGAAATCGGCATTGCCGTCGATCTTGCTGGAGCCTGCCCAGGTGACCGGCCTTTGGCTCTTCACCAGATCGAAGACGGTGTCGTAAGGGGACCGCCGCCCGAGCAGCGCGACCTTGGTTTCGCTGCTCACCCGCGCGAGCCAGGTGAGCTTGCGGACGTCATAATTGACGCCGGGTGCGTCATAGAGCTGGGCCGTCACCAAGGTCTCCCCGCCGACGAGCAAGATCGTCAATCCGTCGGGAGGCGCGTGGATCGTATGGTTGATGGCGATCAGTCCACCGGCGCCGGGCTCGTTGGTAGGCAGCATCTTGGCACCCAGCTTCTTCTCCAGGTGCGGGATCAGCGCGCGCATATAGGTATCGTAGCCGCCGCCGGGGCCCCCCATCGTATAGAACCGCACCTGCTTGCCGTGGAAGAACGCGCCCTCGCCCGCAACGCCCATCGGCGCGGCAGCGAGAAAACCCACGGCGAGCGCAGCGAGGAGGCAGCCCGAGACATCCAGTCTGCCGATCGTCACTTCGGTCTTCCTTTCCGCACGCTCGGTGTCCGCGCGTCTCTCACCGACAGCCGTGGCTCGCCGAAGACGGGCGTATGTCCCCACGGCCACCCAACGGCGATTGCGGCGCTTGCGCTTGACGGATCGCCGCGGTCGTCTTTTTGGTCCATTGCAACGGCGAATGCGGGCCCGATCGCAAACATTCCAAGCCGGCACCGGTGCGTTGTCAACGACAGGTATGATGCTCGGCGGGGACTTGGCTTCGCCGGACCCAAGGCGGGTCACGCCGTCGCGTCGTCCGCGCCGGATTTCGCCCCGTAGGCGGCGTTGAGCTTCGCCGCCACCGCGCGGCGATCGATCTTGCCGGCGCCGTTGAGCGGCAGCGCACCGGCAATGTCGATAAAACGTGGATGCG
>JAFAHL010000328.1 GCA_019237215.1 Hyphomicrobiales bacterium
CAAGGAGTACCGCGTCGAGGGCATGACAGACGAGATCGACAAGCTGTGGGAGCAGGGGGCGCAATGGCTCAAGGCCGCCGGCGCCGAGATCGTGGCGGTGTCGCTGCCGCACACCAAATACGCGTTGCCGGCTTACTACATCGTGGCCCCGGCGGAAGCCTCGTCCAATCTCGCGCGCTACGATGGCGTGCGCTACGGTCTACGCGTTCCTGGCCGCGACATCGCCGACATGTATCAGAACACGCGGGAGCGCGGTTTCGGCAACGAGGTGCGCCGGCGCGTCATGATCGGCACCTACGTGCTTTCGGCCGGCTATTACGACGCCTATTACTTGCACGCACAAAAGGTACGCACGCTGATCAAGCGCGATTTCGAGCAGGTCTTTGCCGAAGGCGTGGATGCGATCCTTGCACCCGCGACGCCATCGGCCGCCTTCGGCGTCGGCGAGAAGGGCAGCGCCGATCCGATCGAGATGTACCTCAACGACGTGTTCACGGTGACGGTGAACATGGCGGGCTTGCCCGGAATTGCCGTGCCGGGCGGCTTGTCGGCCGAGGGCTTGCCGCTCGGGCTTCAGCTTATCGGCCGTCCATTCGACGAGGAGACACTGTTCTCGCTCGCTCACGTGGTGGAGCAGGCGGCGGGGCGGTTTTCGCCGGAGCGATGGTGGTAGTCTATTGCCGAGGGTTTCGCGATGAATTTGTCGGAATTCAAACGTTCCCTCGCCAAGGCAAAGCCGCCCTTGGGCCTCGCACCGGCGCTGGCCGCGCTATGGTGGGCGGGCAAGGACGAGTGGGAGAAGGCGCACACCATCGTCATGGATGAGAGCGGCAAGGATTGTGCCTGGGTCCATGCCTATCTGCACCGCGTGGAGGGCGATCTCGGCAACGCGCGCTATTGGTACCGGCAGGCGCAACGTCCGGTCGCGACCGCGCCGTTGACCGGTGAATGGGACGCGATCGCGGAAATTCTATTGCAGGGAAAGCGCTGAGCCGTTCACGTGCCGAGCTTGCGCGGTCCGCACACGCGAATGGGCCCGCGTCAGCCCGGCTCCATCCCAATCTTCTTGAAGACAGCGGCGGCTGCCGGCGCCGTGATGAAGTTGACGAGCGCTCTGGCGGCGTCCGCTTCCTTTGCCCCGGCAATGATGCCGCTGGAAAAGATGGTGAACTGCTGGATCTCCGCCGGCAGCGGGCCGACGTAATCGACGCCGGCGAAGTGTGAGAGCTCGCTCACCTGCTGGAAGCCGATCTCGGCCTCCCCATTGGCGATGATGCTGCCGACGAAAACCCCGGTCGGCGTTTGCTTGAGCCTGGGCTTGATCTCGTCGGCGATGCCCATGCGCTGGAACACGCCGGTCATATAGATTCCACTCGGTCCGGTGGAATAGCCGATCGATTTGGCCGCCAGCAGGGTTCTCTTCAGCGCTTCGGTCGTGCTGATGTCGGGCTTCGGTGCGCCCGCTTTCACGCCCACGCCTACGCCCGATTTCGCGAGATCGACTCGGCTAGCGGCCACCACCTTGCCAGCCTTGATGTGCTGCTCGATCGAGGGGGCGGACATGATCAACAGGTCGTAGGTTTCGCCGGCCGCCAAGCGCTTGTTGGCATCGAGCGTTCCCGTGAACACCGTCGTGACCTCGTGCCCGGACGCCTTTTCGAATTGCGGCACCAACTCCCGATAGACTTGCTCGGTGGCCTGTGTGGAGAGAACCTTGATCTCGGCGGCGTGGAGCGCGCCCGCGAACAGCAAAAAGCTTGCGGTGCCGAGCGTCGTGGTGACAATCGGTTTTCTCGTCATGGCCCTCCTCCCTTGCCGCATGTTGAAGTCATCTTACCAGCTGCGCGCCGTCGGGCTGCCCTCGTCGCGGCGAACCCGCGGGCGGCAAGTGATCATTCGCTGACCCTGATGTTGGCCGCCTTGATGACGGGCGCCCACCTCTCCATCTCGGCCTGCAGATGGATCCCGAGTTGTTCGGGCGTGGAGCCCACCACCACGACACCAAGCGCATCGAGCTTGGCTCTGATCTGGGGCTCGGCAAGCGCGGCGACGGTGTCGGCGTGTATCTTGGAGATGATTTCGGCTGGCGTCTTGGCCGGCACGAAGAACGCGAACCATGACGAGGTGTCGTAACCGGGCACGCCGGCCTCGGCGATGGTTGGCACCTCCGGCGCCGCCGCCACCCGCGCGGCGGTGGTCACGCCGAGCGCGCGCAACTGTCCGGATCGCACCAGCGGAAGACCCGAGGCCATGACCGCGAACGTGCAGTCGACGCGGCCCGCGATCACGTCGGTGAAGGCCGGCGCTGCCCCGCGGTAGGGCACATGGGTCAAATCGACTTTAGCGAGATATTTGAACAGCTCGCCGCTCATATGCGGTGAACTGCCGTGTCCTGGCGAGGCAAAGGTGACCTTGCCCGGGTTCGTCCTGGCCAACGCGAGGAGATCGCCCACGGAATGTGCCTGTGACGAACTCGGCACCACCAAGATGTTGGGGAAGAGACAGATCAGCGTCACCGGAGCGAAATCGGCAAGCGGGTCGTAATTGATCGAGGCAAAAAGGTAGCGATTGACCGCCAGTCCGGCTGCGCTGATGTACATGGTGTAGCCGTCAGGGGCGGAGCGGGCGACGAATTCCGAGGCGATGTTGCCGCCCGCGCCCGGCTTGTTTTCGATCACCACCTGCTGGCCCCACATTTCGGAGAGCCGTGCGCCGAGGATGCGGCCGATCCCGTCGATGCCGCCACCGGGCGTGAACGGCACGACGAGTTTCACGACGCGGCTGGGCCAGCCCGATGGCGAAGGCGCCTGCGCGGCCGCGGTGCGGCCGAATGCGAGGACGGGCGCCGCTGCGATCAGGGGGAGGAGGCGGCGGCGGTCGATGACGATTGTTGTCGCGGGCGATTTCACTCGACGACCTTCATTTTCGCTTCGTGCCCAACCGTCGAATGATCGAACTCGCCCGACATCGACATGGTAGCAAGCAGCGCGGCCAAGCCGCGGCGACTGAGCATGGTTCGACCTCCCTCTCCCTCGCGCCCCTGCGGCGCAAAGGCGCGCTCATGCACGCATCATGAGTTTGTTCAGGAGAGGCTACTGCCGGGTGGGCGCTTGAACAACCGCCGCGCGTGAGCCACGCGATGGGTCGGCCACGCGATGGGTCGCATCCTCGGGAGGCTGCGGCGAGCTTTAGCTTATTTGCCTTTGCCCTCCGCGATCGGGGGCAAATCAGCGTCGCTATTGACGGTCTTTTTGCCCACGTGTTCCCCGCCACTGAGCAGGAATATTGCAAACGCGACCGCGATTACTGCGCCCAATATGGCGCCAAGCGTCCCATTGCGTGCCCTGTTGTCGCTCATCATCAACTCCGATCGTTCCGACTAGGCCAACGCCCGCGCCGGATCGAGGTTCCTGCGGGGATGAGCGCAGGCGGAACTGCGGCAGACTTGTGGCGCATGGCTCAAGCGTTTAACTAAACTCGGGAGGGGTGCATGACACGAATTATGCGGGCAGATGTCGCGGGCGCGGCGCCCGCGGTGATGCGCTGATGGGGAGCTCGCCGATGAAGTCGAAACTCATCAAAGGCGCCAGCGGCGACTGGGAGGTGGTGATCGGCATGGAGGTCCATGCCCAGGTGACCTCGCGCTCGAAACTCTTTTCCGGCGCGTCGACCGCGTTCGGCGGCGAGCCCAATTCCCACGTGTCGCTGGTCGACGCGGCCATGCCCGGCATGCTGCCGGTAATCAACGAGGAGTGCATCAAGCAGGCGGTCCGCACCGGCCTCGGGCTCAAGGCGCGGATCAATCTGAAATCGGTGTTCGACCGCAAGAACTATTTCTATCCCGATCTGCCGCCGGGTTATCAAATCAGCCAATACAAGTCGCCGCTCGTGGGCGACGGCGAGGTCATCCTCGATTTGCCCGACCGCGAGACCGTGACCGTCGGGATCGAGCGCCTGCATCTCGAACAGGACGCCGGAAAATCGCTGCACGACCGGCATTCCAGCATGTCCTTCGTCGACCTCAACCGCGCCGGCGTGGCGCTCATGGAGATCGTGTCGAAACCGGATCTGCGCTCGTCCGAGGAGGCCAAGGCCTATGTCGCCAAGCTGCGCACTATCGTGCGCTATCTCGGCACCTGCGACGGCGACATGGAAAAGGGAAACCTGCGTGCCGACGTGAACGTGTCGGTGCGCAAACCGGGCGCGCCGCTCGGTACGCGCTGCGAGATCAAGAACGTCAACTCGATCCGCTTCATCGGCCAGGCGATCGAACACGAGGCCCGCCGCCAGATCGAGATTCTGGAGGATGGCGGCCACATCGAGCAAGAGACCCGGCTGTTCGACCCCAACAAGGGCGAGACACGCTCCATGCGCAACAAGGAGGAGGCGCACGACTACCGCTACTTTCCCGATCCCGATCTCTTGCCGCTCGAACTCACGGCCGCTTATGTCGAGGATCTCAGGCTGCACCTCCCGGAACTGCCGGACGAGAAGAAGGGGCGCTTCATGCGCGACTACGGTCTCTCCGGCTACGACGCCGGCGTTCTCGTTGCCGAACGGGAGACGGCCGACTTCTTCGAGGCGGTCGCGAAGGGCCGCGATGCCAAGGCCGCAACCAACTGGGTCATCAACGACCTCGCGGGTCGGCTCAACAAGGAGGGTAGAGACATCGCCGCTTCGCCGGTATCGGCGTGGCAACTCGGTGCGATCCTCGACCTGATCTCGGCCGGCACGATTTCCGGCAAGATCGCCAAGGATTTATTCGATATCTGCTGGAACGAGGGGGGCGATCCGCACGCGATCGTGGAGGCGCGCGGTATGAAGCAGGTGACCGACCTCTCCGCGATCGAGACGGTGGTCGATGACGTCGTCGCCAAAAACCCCGACAAGGTGGAGCAGGCGAAGACGAAGCCTGCGCTGATCGGCTGGTTCGTCGGTCAGGTGATGAAGGCATCCGGCGGCAAGGCCAACCCGCAGGCGGTGAACGAGCTGCTCAAAACGAAGCTTGGCATCTGATCACCAACGACACGCGACGCACGACAAAAGTTGGACGAGAGCGACGACGTTTTTCCGTTGCCTGTCCTGCGTGCGCCTTCTCCGGCCGTTTGTTTTTGCCGAATCACTCCCGGGCCGATTCGCTCGATTCTTGCCAAATTCGGCGCTTGGAAGCGGGTTTGAGGGCCTCTGTGCAGAAATTTTTTTGCACAAGTTGCTTGGTATGCTTAACGCATCATTGCGGCCGGTTTGGTGATCGCGCGCGCGTCACGCGCTGAGCGCGCGCTCTGCAATTGCGTAAAAAGTCAAACGCATCGGAAAGCTATATTTTATAGGCATTTTCGAGCGCTCGGAAAAATCTCGTGCGCGGCGTTGCGCAATCGTGCTGTGCAACATGTCGCGCGTTTTGCGCGCGCTGCCGAGGTCGCACGCCATGCTGCCGGCGCAGGCGCGAACGTGCCTGATGGTGCGAAAACACTGGTTTTTTTATCACGCTGTAGTAATCCCAATGCAGTGTTCGCGATCCCCGCGGGCACGGACGACATCGCCACTCACTCACGGCTAGGAGGGCAGCATGGCGAAGAAGCGAAGGAAGATGGCGAAGGCAGCGAAAAAGGGCGCTAAGAAAACCAAGCGCCGGAAGAAGAAGTAACCGCGCGCCGCGCATCAGTCTTCGATTTCGAACGACGTCGATGACTGCGTCAAACGGGCCGGCGCAAGTCGAAGAGCGGTGAGCGCGTAGCGCGTCGCACTTCGAAATCGCCGGCCCCGATAGACGACAGGGGGCGTCGGCGAGACAGGGGTCGAGCTTCATCTGTCCCCGCTCGGCGGACAGTGAAGATGAGGAAACGGAAGACCTCCGTACCTCGCCGCGGCAAAAGATTTGCCGACGGACTCGTCGCCCCGGCCTCTCGCCGACGCCCTCGGTATTTTGGAAGCGCAC
>JAFAHL010000359.1 GCA_019237215.1 Hyphomicrobiales bacterium
CGAAGAGGCTTCCGGTCCGTCCGAAGCCGGTGAAAATCTCGTCGAAGATCAACAGCAGCTGGTAGCGGTCCGCCGCCGCGCGAAGGCGCTGCAGCACCGACGGCGTATGAAAACGCATCCCGCCAGCACCTTGCACCAACGGTTCGATGATGATGCCCGCGAGCTTCTCGGCGTGACGCTCGAGACAGCGCGCAAAGCCCGCGACGCTCTCCTCACTCTGCGGCAGCTCGACGATGTAGTGCTCGGGCAACAGGCCACGGAACCGCACGTGCATGCCGTCTTCGGAATCGCAGACCGCCATCGCCCCGGTCGTGTCACCGTGATAGCCGCCCTTGAAGGCGAGGAATTTCTTGCGCTTGCCCATGCCCTGGTTCAGCCAGAACTGCACCGCCATCTTCATGGCGATTTCGACGGCGACCGAGCCCGACTCCGAGAAGAAGACGCGGCTCAGATCGCCCGGGATGCGTGCCGCAAGTCGACGGGCGAGCGTGAGCGCCTGCTCGTGGGCAAGCCCTCCGAACATGATGTGGGGCATCAGCGCGAGCTGGTCCTCGACCGCCTTGCGGATGTGAGGGTGGTTATAGCCGTGACAGGCGGTCCACCACGACGCGATCCCGTCGATCAGCTCGCGTCCATCGCAGAGCACGATGCGACAGCCATGGGTGCGAGCCACAGGCAGCGGCGCTCGCACCGTCTTCATCTGCGCATAGGGCAGCCAGACGCGAGCGAGCCCGGCCTCATACCACGCCGGCCGCGAAGTTCCCTGCTCTGCGTTTTTTCGAGACATTCGGCGCGTTCAATGCAAAGCTTACGGGCATGACGGGTCGAGGTCGATGCGAGGATGCGTTCACTCGATGAATTCGCGACCGCCAAGCTCGGCGAGCTCGAACGCAGCAGTCTACGCCGTGCGCTCGTCGACACTACCCGGGTGACGGCAATTTGGCTGCTGCGCAACGGCCGCCGGCTGTTGTCGTTTTGCTGCAACGATTACCTCAACCTGACCCATCACCCAGCCGTCAAGGCGGCGGCGATCGAGGCGTTGCGCGTCCATGGTGTGGGTGCAGGCGCCTCCCGCTTCGTGACCGGCAATCATCCTTTGTTCAGCGAATTGGAGGCGCGGCTCGCGCGGCTCAAGGAGACGCAGGCGGCCTGCGTCTTTGGCTCCGGCTATCTCGCCAATCTCGGCATCATCCCCGCGCTGATCGGCCCCGACGACCTCGTTCTGATCGACGAGCTGGCCCATGCCTGCCTGTGGGCCGGCGCGCGGCTCGCGCGTGCCGCCGTCGTGCCGTTTCGCCATGCGGACGTGGAACACGTGGAATTGCTGCTCGCGCAGCTACGCCGCCATCACCGGCGCGCCTTGATCGCCACCGACGGCGTCTTTTCGATGGACGGCGACATCGCGCCGTTGCATGGGCTTGCGGCGCTGGCGCAGCGCCACGACGCCTGGCTCATGTCCGACGATGCCCATGGTCTCGGCGTAGTGGGGGGCGGCCGCGGCTCGAATTTCCTCGAGGGTACGAAGGCCGATGTCCCGCTGCAGATGGGCACGCTCTCCAAAGCGCTCGGTTCCTATGGCGGCTATATTTGCGCCTCCGCCGCGGTCGTGGACCTCATTCGCAACCGTGCCCGCACCGTGATCTACTCAACCGGACTTCCGCCGGCAATCGTCGCGGCGGCGATCGCGGCGCTCGACGTGATCGAACGCGAACCCGCCTACGCCGCCCTTCCCCTCGCAAAGGCCAAGGCTTTTGCGCGGAGCGCCAGGCTGCCGGAGCCGGCAAGCCCGATCGTCCCCGTGCTCCTCGGTGAGGCCGAGGCGGCGCTGAAAGCGTCGCGCCTCTTGGAGGATCACGGTTTCCTCGTCGTCGCCATCAGGCCTCCGACCGTGCCGGAGGGAACCGCGCGACTGCGGCTGACCTTTACCGCGCAGCATCCCGATGACGAGGTCGAGCGGCTGGCCGAAGTCGTGCGCACGCGCATTCTTGCGCATGCTCCGGCAAGCGTCATCGAAGCGCAATGACCGCTGTCTTCATCACCGCGACCGGAACCGACATCGGCAAGACCTTCCTGACCGCAGGCTTGATCCGGCATATCCGCGGCGCCGGCGGCGCCGTCGCCACCATCAAGCCGATTGTCAGCGGGTTCGATCCCGGCACGTGGGAGAACAGCGATCCGGCCATGCTGCTCGCGGCGCTTGGACGCCCCCTCGCATTGGAGGAGGTCGAGCGCATCTCACCTTGGCGGTTCAAGGCGCCGCTCTCCCCCCACATGGCAGGCAAACGCGAGGGTCGCGCCATCGTCTTCCAGGACGTCGTCGAGTTTTGCCGCCGCTCGATGGCTGCAAACCGCGGCGTGCTTTTGATCGAAGGCGTCGGCGGCATCATGGTGCCGTTCGACGACCGCCGCACGGTGCTGGACCTGATGTCGGTGTTGCGTATCCCGGCAATCTTGGTGGCCGGGAGCTATGTCGGCACCGTCAGCCACACCTTGTCAGCGCTCGAAGTCATGGCGCGGCGCAATCTCGACATCGCGGCGGTCGTCGTCAGTGAAAGCGAAGGCAGCGCCGCATCGCTCGAGGAGACGGTCGCGACGGTCGAGCGATTTGCCGATGCGATCGACGTGGTGGGAATTCCACGCCTCGCGCCTGGAGTGGACGACCACGCGGCCTTCGCGCGCGTTGCCGGCTTGATCGGCTGAGCGCGCCGCGATCGGCGCCGCGCCGATCACGGCAGCAGAATGCTCGATCCCGTGGTATGGCGACTCTCGAGATCGCGGTGTGCCTTCTGCGCGTCCTTCAGCGGATATTTCTGGTTCACCGGGATCTTGACCACGCCGCGCGCCACCACGTCGAACAGGTCGTTCGCGATCGCGAGCAAGTCCTCGCGCTTGGCGGCGTAGGTGTTGAGCGTCGGGCGGGTGGCGAACAGCGACCCTTTGGTCTGCAGAATGTTGATGTTGAAGGCATCGATCGGTCCGGACGCTGAGCCGAAGCTTACGAACATCCCAAGCGGCTGGATGCAATCGAGGGAAGCCGGGAAGGTCGCCTTGCCGACGCCGTCATAAACCACCTGGCACAACTTGCCGCCGGTGATCTCCTTGACCCTGGCGGCAAAATCTTCATCGCGGTAGAGGATGACGTGGTGAGCGCCGTTTTTCTTGGCGAGCTCGGCCTTGTCCTTCGAACCGACGGTGCCGATCACGTTGGCGCCGAGATAGTTCGCCCACTGGCAGGCGATGAGACCGATGCCGCCAGCGGCGGCATGGATGAGCACGTTGTCGCCCTTCTGCACCTTATAGGTACGCCGTAGCAGATATTGCACCGTCATGCCTTTGAGCATCATGCCGGCGGCCTGTTCGTAGCTAATCTTGTCCGGCAGCTTCACCGCCCGGTCGGCCGGCAGCAGCCGCTCGGCCGCGTAGGCCCCGAGCGCCGACACATAGCCGACGCGATCACCGACCTTGATGTCGCTGACCCCTGGCCCGACCGCGATGACCTCGCCCGCCCCCTCGTTGCCGGAGACGAACGGCAGCCCGACCGGCGAGGGATACATGCCGCTGCGGAAATAGGTGTCGATGAAATTGACGCCGCTGGCGTGGTTCCTGATCTTGATCTGGCCGGGACCCGGCGCCGCCACTGGAACGTCCTCGTAGGTCAGCACGTCCGGACCGCCTGTCTTGTGTACTCGCACCGCTGCGACCATTTGCTGCACTCCCTGCTCGCCTTGCACGCGCCGCAAACCGGCCCGGCGGCGGCAATGTCTCTCAGCAGAGGCTGTGGATCAAGCCGTCAGATCCGCGGCGGACGCCGCCGGTTGCGCTTTGCCATGACGCTGAACGCCTCGACCGCGCCGGCAAATGCCATGGCGAAATAGATATATCCGCGCGGAATATGGAACTCGAAGCCGTCGGCGACCAATGCGACGCCGATCAGCACAAGGAAGGCGAGCGCCAACATTTTCGGTGAGACCCATCAGCCAAGTGAGCCCGGCGAGCATGATCACGCGGAAGATGAATGCGAGTGACAGACCCACTTGACGGGCGCGGCGTGCCTTGTCCGCCTCGAGCTGTGCGGTGAGGACCGAGATGAACACGAGATTGTCGATCCCGAGCACGATCTCGAGCGCGGTCAGCATGACGAGCGCGGCCCACGCATCTGGGTCGGTCAGCAGCGGCAGCACGTTCATTCAGCGTTTCTCGGTCAGCCCGACGGCGAGGAAATATAGGGCGATCGCCACCAGGCCGCCCGCGACCCAGGGTCCCGGGGCGAGATCGCGCAGCACGGCGACCAGCGCGAGCAACGACCACAAGATCAAAGCCGCGATGTTCAGCGCTCGCAGCCGCGCAACTCGCAAGGGGTGCGGGAACTTGAACGGCACGAAGGTCAGCACCGCCAGCGCGACGACGATGGCGGCGGCGAGCGACGGCGCGGGTTTGAGCAGAAACAGATAAAACGCGGCCGCGTTCCAGAGCGCCGGAAAGCCGCGAAAGAAATAGTCCGCGGTCTTCATCTCCCGGTCGGCGAAATAAAGCGCGCCCGTGACCACGACCACGATGCCCGCCGGCAGCGCGAGCGGCCGCGGCAGCAGCCCGCCGGCGGCGATCGCGTAGGCCGGAACGAACACATAGGTGACGAAATCAACGACGAGATCGAGCACATCGCCCGACCAGCGCGGAAGCACTTCCGCAACTTTGAGCCAACGCGCCATGGTGCCGTCGACGCCGTCAACGATAAGCGCGATGCCGAGGCACAGAAACATCGCCGCCCATTGGCCGCGCACCGCATAGATCAACGCGGCGAGCGCGAGCGCCGCGCCTGCGGCGGTGAAAACGTGCACCGCGAAGGCGCGGGCGCGGATGAACATGCCATCCTCGATCGTCACGCGCGGGGCTTGACCCGCGCAGTCATCATACGGTCTTGCTAGCCGTTGTCATGCCCCGCGGACGGGCGGATATCGAAGGTCCGACAATGCACCACGGCGCCAAGTTCCCAAATTGGAGTTATCGGATCGTCGGCCGGGTTTTCACCGGGAGATGCCGTGGGGATGACGGCCGAGACTGCGTGGAGGCGGCATGAACCATCTGAGCGCGGAAGTGGCGATCGTCGGCGCCGGGCCGGCCGGCCTGACGGCTGCGATCGCGCTCGCGTCGGCTGGGGTCGAGACCGCGCTCATCGCTAGACCGCCCACTGGGTCGGATGTTCGCACCAGCGCCTTGCTCGAAGGGTCGGTCAGGGCGCTCGACGCGCTGGGGGTCTGGCGACTTTGCCGCGAGCATGCGGCGCCGCTTCGGGTGATGCGGATCGTCGACGACACGCCACGGCTCCTGCGCGCACCGGAAGTTTGCTTTGCCGCGAGCGAGATCGGCCTCGATGCTTTTGGTCA
Organism: Hyphomicrobiales bacterium; assembly: GCA_019237215.1. GTDB lineage: Bacteria > Pseudomonadota > Alphaproteobacteria > Rhizobiales > Xanthobacteraceae > VAZQ01. The sequence continues at coordinate 5,385 of JAFAHL010000359.1, forward strand.
CAACGTCGAAAACCGGTTTCTCGTCGCCGCGCTGGAAGCGCGCGCCGGCGAACTTGCCGCGCTCAAGCGTATCGAAGATGAAGTCGTCGCAGTCGAAATCGCCGATGGGCAGGTGACCATCCGCTGCAACGGCGGCGCCGCGCTGTCGGCGCGGTTGGCAATCGGCGCCGAAGGACGGCACTCGTTGTGTCGGGCCGCCGCCAGCATCGACATGCGGGGCCGCAGCTACCCGCAGACCGCGCTCGCCTTCAACCTCGGTCATAGCCGCCCCCACCACGACACCTCGACCGAATTCCACGCCGAGGCTGGTCCCTTCACGCTGGTGCCGCTACCGCGACGACGTTCGAGCCTGGTGTTCGTGGTCGATCCGGCCGAGGTCGCCAGGCTCTCGCTGCTTTCCGACACGGAAATGGCGGCCGAGGTCGAACGCCGCTCGCATTCGATGCTGGGCAAGATCGAAGTCGAGGCGCCTCGCGGCGTTTTCCCGCTGAGGGTGGAGACCGCCGTCCGGTTCGGCGCCGGCCGAGTGGTACTCATCGGCGAAGCCGCGCACGTCATTGCGCCGATCGGCGCGCAAGGCCTCAATCTCGGTTTGCGCGACGCTGCAACCATCGGCGAGCTCGCCGTCGCCGCCCATCGTGACGGACACGATGTCGGGGAGGTGAGCGACCGTTACGATCGCATGCGCCGCGCCGATGCGACGAGCCGCATGTTGGCGGTCGATCTCCTCAATCGCAGCCTGCTTTCTGATTTCCTGCCGCTGCAGAGCGCGCGCGCGGCCGGCCTGTTTCTGACGGATCGCATAGGCCCGCTGCGCCGGGCGATCATGCGCGAAGGCGTCATGCCGTGGGCCGCCCGGCCGCGGCTCATGCGCGGCGAAACGTTGTAAGGCTACAATCTCTGCGCGGGCTCGATTCCGAACAGCGCCTGCCCTGCCGATTCGAAATTCGACAGGTGCGCCTGCCCCTGCGCCAGCAAGGTATGCAGATCGCGGAACCGGCGCTCGAAAGGACTGCCTTCGAAAATTGCGGTCGTGCCGGCGGCGCGGTAGGTGAAGTCCACCACCTTGCGGGCCGCCTCCATCGCACCGGTGATGGCGATACGCAGGCGCGCGCGCTGCTCGAGCGAAAGGGCGCCGGAGCCCGCCGACGCTGTCCAAATCTCGCGCAACATCTGCAGGAGAAATGCCCGCGCCGATTCCAGCCGTCCGCACGCGCGCGCGACGCGCGACTGGATCACCGCGTTGTCGCGCAGCACGGCGGCCGAGCCCAGGCCCCCGCCCGAGGTCTTGGTCTGCGCGAGCTGCATGAAGGCGCCAAGACACGAACCAGAGATGCCGAGAGCCACGCCGGAAAACCCCACGCCATAGAGGGTGAGGATCGCAATGTTGTAGAGCGGCCCGCGCTCGCGCCGGTCAGGGACGGCGTCGCGCCACGTGGAATATTCCTCCGGCACGAACAAATCGCTGACTTCGTAGTCGTTGCTCGAGGTGCCGCGCAGCCCGATGACGTGCCAGGTGTCCTTGATGTTCGCCAGCTCGCGGCGGAAGAGCACGGTGCGATTGATCGCATTGCCCTTTGCATCCCGGCGTGGATTATCCGCGGTTTCGAAAACCGTCGAATGCCCGCCCATCCAGGTTGCGTTGGCGCCGCCGCTCGCAAATCGCCATTTGCCGGTGACACGGTAGCCGCCGTCGACGGCGATGGCCTTGGCCACTCCCGCGGGCGGTCCCCAGGCGATCAGCGCGTC
>JAFAHL010000451.1 GCA_019237215.1 Hyphomicrobiales bacterium
CGCCTTGCTTCGAAAGGAGCCGAGAGAACATACGATGTGCCGCTGGATTGCCTATCGCGGCGAAACGATCCCGCTGGAACAGTACGTGACCGCCCCCGCGCACTCGCTGGTGGTGCAGAGTCAGCGCGCGCTCGAATCGACCGCCGCCACCAATGGCGACGGCTTCGGCATGGGCTGGTACGGCGAGCACGCCGAACCCGGGCTCTATCGCGAGGTCCGCCCGGCGTGGTCCGACGAGAATCTGCGCTACCTGTGCCGCCACATCCGCTCGCATCTCTATTTCGCGCATGTGCGCGCCGCGACCGGCACGCCGATCACGCGCCCGAACTGCCATCCCTTCGCCTGCGGCCGCTGGCTGTTCATGCATAACGGCATGATCGGCAACTGGGGGCGCTTGCGGCGCAAGGTCGAAGCGCTGGTTCCCGACGCGTTCTACGGCTCGCGCATCGGCACGACCGATTCGGAAGCGGTCTTCCTCGCCATCCTCGGCGCCGGCGGCGACAAGGATCCGGTCGGCGCCACCGCGCGCGTGCTGGCGGCGCTCACCGAGATGGTCAGCACCGACGGCTACCGGGAGCCGCTGCGCTTCACGGCGGCGCTCGCCAACGGGCACGATCTCTACGCCTTCCGCTACGCCGCCAACGACAACGCCAACTCGCTTTATTACCGGGAGGCCGGCGGCAACGTGGTGGTGGTGTCCGAGCCGCTCGATGCCAACCGCGCGCATTGGAAGCCGGTGCCGCCCGGTCACGCGATCGTCGCGCGCGATGGCGAGCCGGTCGCGCTCGAGCCATTCCTGGCGGAGCAGCAGGTGGCGGCCGCGGAATGAGCGAGGTTCCCCGATTGCGGGGAGAGGCAAGTCGCCAAGAATCGCCAAGAGTCGCCGAGAATCATCAAGAATCGTCAAGCCCACCTGCTTGCCGCTTCAACACACCGGTGCTAATGCGCGCGCCATGAACGCGGCCATCGAAAATATCCGCAACTTCGCCATCATCGCGCATATCGACCACGGCAAGTCGACGCTGGCCGATCGGCTGATCCAATCGACCGGCGGTCTCGCCGAGCGCGAGATGGTGGAGCAGGTCCTCGATTCCATGGACATCGAGCGCGAACGCGGCATCACCATCAAGGCGCAGACCGTGCGGCTCAATTACCGCGCGCGCGACGGCAAGGACTACGTCCTCAACCTGATCGACACTCCAGGGCATGTCGATTTCGCCTACGAGGTCAACCGCTCGCTCGCCGCCTGCGAGGGCTCGCTGCTGGTGGTCGACGCCTCCCAGGGCGTGGAAGCGCAGACACTCGCCAACGTCTATCAGGCGATCGACAACAATCACGAGGTCGTGCCCGTGCTCAACAAGGTCGACCTGCCGGCGGCCGAGCCCGAGAAGGTGAAACAGCAGATCGAGGACGTGATCGGGCTCGATGCCTCGAACGCGATCCTGATCTCGGCGAAGACGGGGCTCAACGTTCCCGAGGTGCTCGAGGGCATCGTCACGCGCCTGCCGCCGCCCAAGGGCGACCGCGATGCGCCGCTCAAGGCGCTGCTGGTGGACAGCTGGTATGACAGCTATCTCGGCGTCGTCGTGCTGCTTCGCATCGTCGACGGCGTGCTCAACCGCGGCCAGCGCATCCGCATGATGGGCACCGGCGCCGCCTACGAGGTCGACCGCGTCGGCGTATTCACCCCGAAGATGGTGGATGTCGAGGAGCTCGGCCCCGGCGAGATCGGTTTTCTCACCGCCTCCATCAAGGAAGTGGCCGACACCCGCGTCGGCGACACCATCACCGACGACCGTAAACCGGTGAGCACGGCGCTGCCCGGCTTTCGGCCGGCCATTCCGGTGGTGTTCTGCGGATTGTTCCCCGTCGACGCCGCGCAGTTCGAAGATTTGCGCGCGGCCATGGGCAGGCTGCGGCTCAACGATGCGAGCTTTACCTACGAGATGGAAACGTCGGCCGCGCTCGGTTTCGGCTTCCGCTGCGGCTTCTTGGGGCTGCTTCATCTCGAGATCATCCAGGAACGGCTCGAGCGCGAATTCAACCTCGACCTGATCGCGACCGCGCCATCGGTGATCTACAAGATCACTTTGACCAACGGCAGCCAGATCGAGATCCACAATCCGGTCGACATGCCCGATCCGGTGCGTATCAAGCAAATGGACGAGCCCTGGATCCGCGCGACTATCCTCACGCCGGACGAGTATCTCGGCAGCGTGCTCAAGCTCTGCCAGGATCGGCGCGGCGCGCAGATCGAGCTGACCTATGTCGGCAACCGCGCGATGGTGAAGTACGACCTGCCGCTCAACGAGGTGGTGTTCGACTTCTACGACCGGCTCAAATCGGTGTCGAAGGGTTATGCCTCGTTCGACTACCACCTCACCGACTTTCGGCCGGCGGACCTGGTGAAGATGCAAATCCTGGTCAACGGCGATCCCGTCGACGCCCTCGCCATGCTGGTCCATCGCACGCGCGCGGAGAGCCGCGGCCGCGCCATGGTGGAAAAGCTCAAGGAACTCATTCCCCCGCACATGTTCCAGGTGCCGATCCAGGCCGCGATCGGCGGCAAGATCATCGCGCGCGAGACCGTGCGCGCGTTGCGCAAGGACGTCACCGCCAAATGCTACGGCGGCGACGTGACGCGCAAGCGCAAGCTCCTCGAAAAGCAGAAGGAGGGCAAGAAGCGCATGCGCCAGTTCGGCAAGGTGGACATTCCGCAGGAGGC
>JAFAHL010000569.1 GCA_019237215.1 Hyphomicrobiales bacterium
GCGCCGCAGCGGCTATTGCCGTGCCGGCGCCGGCCTCCGGGGGTGCCGGATACGGTGTCGATCTCGCCCGCGAACTGGTAACCGCGTCCGGACACCGTACGGATCAGATTGCGATCGCCCCCAAAAGCGGCGCGCAACGCCGAAATCTGCAACTGAAGATTATTTTCCTCGACGATTCGGTCGGGCCAGACACGCATCATCAGCGCGTCTTTGGAAACCACGGCACCGCGCGCCTCGATCAACGCCATCAGCACGTCAAAAGCGCGACCACCGAGCTTGACCGGAACGCCATCGGCGAAGAGCTCGCGGCGATGCGACAACAGCAGAAAACGCCCGAAGGCGATGCCCGCAGATGCTTCGGAGGCGGCATGCCGTCTCGGCCCTCCGGGAAGGTCAACGATCGAGCCAGGCCGTTTCGACGAAGCGCCAGACATTGTAGAGCGTGTTGATCATTGACGTGTATCCCTTGACGTAGGGCTGCCAGCACGTCGCGCCACGGGAATAGAAAATAATCGGCCGAACGACCTCCTCCGCCAGCCGGCGCTCGATCGCCCAAGCCAGTTCGCGGCGACGCTCGGCGTCGGGCTCCGCCGAGAGTTGCGCGATCAGCCCGTCCACTCCGGGATTGCAATATCTGTCCCAATTCAGACCAGCGCCGCAGCCATAAAACAGCTGAAAGATCGGGTCGGGATCCGGGCCGCTATTCTGCAGGTTCAAGCCGACCGTGAAATCCTTGCGGTAGATCTTTGGGAAATAAGCGGGGGTTTCGACCGCCTCGAGTTCGCCGTCGATGAAGATTTCCTTTAACTGATCGATCATCAGCACGGCCGGGTCGCGATACAGCGGCAGATCGCGCGTCGTGACCTTCACCTTGAGCCGGTTCCCCGGTCCGTAGCCGTGAGCCTGCATCAGCTGGCGCGCCTCGGCGCGGTTTTTCGCCACGTCGGGGTCATAGCCGGGTAGCGCGGCCAGCTTTTCCGGCGGCATGCCCCACAATCCGGCGGGGGGCGGTTGCAGGACGCCGCCGATGTCTCCCTGCCCCTCCGTCAGGATGTCGATGAAGGCCTTGCGGTCGAGGCTCAACGCCATGGCGCGGCGCAAGTCGAGCGTGTTAAAGGGCGGCTCGTCGCGATTGATAATCAGGTGGCGGTTTATCCCATCCGGCACCAGATCGCAGATCGCCTGCGGCACCTGCGTCTGCACGTCGCGCAAAAGCGTCACCGTCAGCTGATAGGGAAAGGTCATGTCCACACTGCCGGAAGCGAAGGCCAGGATCGCCGTCGCCGGATTACGAATTACCCTGTATTCGACGCCGTCGAGATAAGGCAAACCCGGGTTCCAGTAATTCGGATTCCGTTCGATCTTGATGTATTCGTTGGGCTTGAACTCGACGAATTTGAAGGAGCCGGTCCCGATTGGATGTTGCCGCATCTGCGCCGGCGAGACGTGACACGGATAGACTGGCGAAAAGCCACTCGCGAGAAACATCGGGAAGGCCGGCTCCGGCCGCTTCAAGTGAAAGCTAACCTCCCAATCTCCCGAGGTCGTAACGTCGTCGAGGTTCGCCCAGGTCGATTTACGCGGGTTGATACGCAATTTTTCGGGTGATTTCTCCAGCAGCAGATTCCAGGTGCACTTGACGTCGGCGGCGCTGAACGGCTCGCCGTCATGCCATTTGACGCCCTGGCGCAGGTGGAGGGTCAACGCGGTCCTCGTCTCGTCCCACCCCCAATCGGTCGCCAGATCGGGCTCGATCGTGTCCAGACTGGCCTGCGGCTTGTGATAATCGAACAGCAGCAGGTTGTTGAACACCGGCATCATTGGGCCTTGCGCGAAGATTGTGACCTCCTCGTGGATCGACATGCTGGCCGGGCTGTCGGGAGTGTAGATGCGTAGGACACCGCCGCGCGTCTGCGCACCGCACGGCGCCGCCGTCCAAAGCAGCGTAATGACAATCAAGCCGATTGAAAGACGGTCTCGGTGTATTGGTTTTTCACAGCGGCCGCGGCGGAAGCGGGCCGGCGCGCAGCGCAAGAATTTAGGCGGCTCGAAGGTCATGCGCTGGGCTCAGTCGCAGCGGCATCGTTCAGCTCGGCAAGCAGCCCCCTGGCCTCAACCAGATCCACCGACTCGAACCCCTCGGTAAACCGATTGTAGACCGGCTCGAGGACCGCCGATGCATCGGCGGCACGGCCCTCCTCGCGCCGCAGCCGCGCGAGGCTCGTGGCGGCGCGCAGCTCCCAGGACAGCGCACCTTGCCGGCGCGCACAGTCCAGCGCCCGTCGGAAAAGATCGTCGGCGGTCTGAATTCCCGATCCGCCCTGCAACCGCAACAGCTCTCCCTTGATGCGCTGCAAATCGGCAATCAGCCAGTGTTCTTCGCTGGGCTCGGTCCACGCGAGCGTCTCCTCCACCGCCGCCAGCCCATCGCCGATCTGGCCGGCACGGCTTAACGCTTCCGCCATCAGAAACGCGACGAGCCGCAGGATGACGGAGTTTTTGTCGCCGAGGTCGCCGAGCCCCGCGTGCAGCAGCCGCGACCCGAGAGTGACATCACCGCGCCTTATCGCGAGCACTCCCTGCTGGCAGCGGCCAATCGCGTGCCAATGCGCCACCCCATGCTTTGTCGAATGGTCGAGCAGCATCTCGATGTAAAGTTCCGCCGCGGCGAGATCGCCCACTAAAAGCGCGATCGGACACGCCGCTCGGGCAAGAGCGTAGCACAGCGAAAGTGTGTGATCGATTGCATGAGCATCCTCGACGCTGCTTCCGGCGGTGCGCATCGCCTGGTCGGGAAATCCCCGCAGCCATAGGGTCCACGAACGGAAGACGTGCGCCAATACCCGCAGATCGATCTGATAGCGAATGATGTATGATCTACGATCAAGAGTGTCGTCAGCGAGTATGCGCTCGAAATGGCGTTGCGCGGCGAGCTGGTTACCCAGCAGATGCTGCGAGGCACCGATCAGTCGCTCGGCGGTCAAGCGATCCGTCGGGTCGGGCCTGGTCGCCGCCAGCGCATGGAACCTCTCCGCCAGTGCCAAAGCAGTGCGACACTGGCCGCTGTTCAAGTGGACGGCAAAGAGACCCACCAGAGCGCGCAACTGGTACCCGGCATCGTCGAGGCTCTCGGCAATCTCGAGAGCCTTTGTCCAAGCAGCGGCGATCTCGGGAACGATGGTGCTGGTATATATCAACGATGCGCCGAGCGCGGCGTGCAGCTTCATTTCGCAACGCGCGCCGCAGGCCGCACCAGCGCCCAGAGTGGCGAGCGCCTGTTCGACCCAGCCACGGCACTCGTCCAGCAGCGATAGCTGCGTCCAGAAAGGCACCGCGGCGGCTGTCAGTGTTACGCCGACCGATGCATCGCCGCCGGGCGAGAAAGCCCAGTCGAGCGCGGCGCGCAAATTATCAATGCGGGACCTGTAATCGGCCGGCCGTTCAGCTCTGAGCCCGGTTTCCAATTCGGTTTCCGCCTGCTCGAACACAGCGCGGTAGTATTCGGCATGGCGGCGCGCGAGCTGTTCGCGCTCGCCGCTCTCGGCAAGTTTTTCGAGGGCGTAGGCCCGGGTCGTGTCGAGCAGGCGATAGCGGGCAATCGCACCGACCCCGGTTTGGACCAGCGATTTCACGACCAAGCTGGCAATGCCGTCGACGACCGCCGACGCGGAAAGTTCGGGACCCGCCACGATCGCCCTGACCGCATCGAGCGCGGAGGCACCGGCGAAAATCGCCAACCGGCGAAGGAGCAGACGTTCGGGCTCGCTCAGCAGCTCGTAGCTCCAGTCGAGCGTTGCCCGCAAGGTCTGGTGCCGGGGCAACGCGGTGCGGCGGCCGCCAGTCAGGATCCGGAAACGATCGTCGAGGTGTGTGGCGACCTCCTCGACGCCGAGCACTGCGGCGCGCGCCGCCGCCAGCTCGATCGCCAGCGGGATGCCGTCGATCCGCCGGCAGATCGCCGTGATCATCGCTGCACGGCGTCGGTCCGGCGCAAAGTGCGGCTCCGCCGCGCGCAGCCGTTCGACAAACAGCCGAACCCCGCCGTAGCGCACCAGGTCGTCCATATCCTCGGCATGTTCCGTCGGCACGGCGAGCGGCGGCACCGGATAGACCCACTCGCCTTCCGCCCGCAGCGGCTCGCGGCTGGTGGCGAGGAGGTGCGCCCTCCCGCCGGCCCGCAGCACAGTCTCGGCCAGCGCCGCAGCAGCGCTGATCACGTGCTCGCAAGTGTCCAGCACCAGCAACAGCTGTCGCCCGGCGAGCGCCTGCGCCACGCGCGGCGCTGAGACTTCGCCGCCGCCGAGATCGAGCCCGATCGCCGAGGCAACGGTAACGGGCACGAGAGCGGGCTCGGCGATTGGGGAAAACTCGGCCAGCCACACACCGTCGCGAAATTGCGGCAGCAGCCGGCGCGCCGCGTCGAGAGCAAGCCGCGTCTTGCCGATGCCGCCGGCGCCGGTCAGGGTGAGGAGCCGGTGTGCCGAGGCAAGTCTCAGGATCTCGCCGAGGACATCGTCCCGACCAACCAGCTCGGAAATCGGCTCCGGCAGGTTTGTCGGCGGCAGCTCCGCGGGGAGCCTCACGTCGGAACGGGCTTCGCGG
>JAFAHL010000545.1 GCA_019237215.1 Hyphomicrobiales bacterium
CCTGCCGCCCGGGCGGCAAGCGCTGTCGCAGGATCGCCCCAACTTATTAATATTCCTGCCGTTATCGGCTCACCGGGAGATGGAATTGCGCCTTCCAAGCGGGCTCGGCAGTTCGGCCGCTGTATAGCTGGATGAGGCGGCGCCGTCACCCGTCTTGTTGGCCCGCTCGCTTGCCCCATCGTCGTCCGTCGCCAGTCCTGCGTGCAGCGATGTCGGCGACCAGGCTCGCAAGGGTGCTCATGGGCTTTAGCGACAGTCCCGGCTCGCCGTCCTCTTCGGCGCGCGCCCCTTCAGGAACAACGGCACGGGCAAAGCCGAGCTTTTGCGCCTCCTTGAGGCGGGTTGCCGTCTGTGCCACCGGCCGCACCGCGCCCGATAAGGAGATCTCGCCGAAGTACACGGCATCGGCCGGCAATGGCGCCCCAGTGAACGAAGAGACGAGCGCGGCGGCGGCGGCGAGGTCAGCGGCGGGCTCCTGGATGCGCAATCCGCCCGCGACATTGAGGTAGACGTCGTGGCCGGAGAGGCGCACGCCGCAATGGGCCTCCAGCACCGCAAGCACCATCGACAGCCGGTTCTGATCCCAGCCGTTCACCGCGCGCCGCGGCGTGCCGAGCGAGGTCGGAGCCACCAGCGCCTGGATTTCAACCAGGAGCGGCCGGCTACCTTCGATGCCGGCGAAGACCGCGGTGCCGGGCGAGCCGAGATCGCGCTCGGAGAGAAACAGCTCGGAGGGATTGGCGATCTCGCGCAGCCCTCCTCCCGTCATCTCGAACACGCCGATCTCGTCGGTCGGACCGAAGCGATTCTTGACCGCGCGCAAGATGCGGAACTGGTGCGAGCCTTCGCCCTCAAAGGAGAGCACCGCGTCGACCATATGTTCGACCACTCGCGGCCCGGCGATCTGACCGTCTTTCGTGACGTGGCCGACGAGGATCACGGCCGCACCCGAGCGCTTAGCGAAGCGGATCAACGCCTGCGCGCTCGCGCGCACCTGCGTCACCGTGCCGGGGGCAGCCTCGACCATGTCGGTCCACATCGTTTGGATCGAGTCGATGATGACGAGCCGCGGGGTCGCGTGCTCGCCAAGCGTCGCCACGATGTCCTCGAGCGAGGTCTCGGCGGCCAGTTCCACTTGCGCGTCCGCGAGGCCAAGCCGCTCGGCGCGCAGCCGCACCTGCGCGACCGCCTCTTCGCCGGAAATGTAGGCCGCGCGATGTCCGCCGCGGGCCAGCGCGGCCGCGACCTGGATCAGCAGCGTCGATTTGCCGATGCCGGGATCGCCGCCGAGGAGCAGGACCGAGCCGCGCACGAAACCGCCACCGGTGACGCGATCGAATTCGGCGAGCCCCGAGGCGAGCCGCGGCGCGTCGCGCCCCGCGCCGGCAAGCGGCTCGAGCGCAAACGGCCGCCCCTTGCGTGGCGCGCGGCCGGGCCCTTGTGGGCGCGCGGAACTCTCCTCGGAAATGGTGTTCCATTCGCCACAGGCCTCGCATTTGCCTTGCCAGCGGCCGTAAGCCGCGCCGCAGTTCTGGCAGACGAAGTTTGTGTCGCGACGAGCCATGGCCCGCATATCGCTCATTTCAGTGCCGGTCCGGGGTGCGGCACCCAAGGGCGCCCAACGTCATGGCGCAGCGCCCACGGCGCCCGCGCGCGCGCGCGCCCCGAATCACTCGCCCTTATAGACCCGGTGGTAGCGTCGTCCGAGATTGGTGAGAACCTCGTAGCCAATCGTCCCCATGCCGGCGGCGAGCTCGTCGACGCTGATGCCGCCGCCGATCAAGGTGGCAAGATCGCCGCGGCGCGCGGCGCCCTCGGCAAGATCGGTGACGTCGACGGCCAGTAGGTCCATCGACACGCGGCCGGCGATGGGGCAACGCTTCCCGGCGACGATGACCTCGGCTGCGGGTTTGCCCCTGGCGGCGCTGGCCGAGCGCAGGAAGCCGTCCGCATAACCGACTGCCACGACGGCGATGCGGCTCGGCCGCGCGGCGGCGAAGGCTGCGCCGTAACCGACGGTTTCGCCCTTGTTGACCGGGCGCACCTGAATGATCCGGCCCTTGAGGTCCACCACCGGCCGCATGGGGCTCTTCTTGCCCGGGGTCGGGTTGACGCCGTAAAGCGCCACGCCCGGCCGAACGAGGTCGCAATACGCGCTGCCACCGAGGAATATGCCCGAGGAATTGGCAAGCGAGGACGGCACGCCGCGATACAGAAGGCGAATTTCGCGAAATAGCCGGATCTGCCGGTCATTCATCGGATGATCGGGGATCTCGGCGCAGGCGAGATGACTCATCAACAGCGTGAAGCCATGATTTTCCGATTGCATGCGCGGAGCGATGGCAGCCGCCTCGTCCACCGTGATGCCGAGCCGGTTCATGCCGGTGTCGACGTGGAGCGCCGCGCCGCCGCGCCAGTTCCTGATGGCGACGAAGGCATCCCATTCGGCCAGCTCGGTCGTGCTGTTGATCACCGGCCGCAGATAGTCGGTCGCGAATGCCGGCGCCGAGCCCGGCATCAACCCGTTGAGCACGTAGATGACGGCCTCGGGCGCAAGCGCTCGCACACGCCGTCCTTCGGCGACATCGGCGACGAAGAAGGTCCTGCACCCGGCTTCGGACAGTATGTGCGTGACCGGGTCGAGGCCGCAACCATAAGCGTTGGCCTTGACCACTGCGGCGCATTCCACCGGCACGGTCATGCCCGCCAGCAGCTTCCAATTGGCTTCGATGGCGGCAAGGTCGATGGTGAGGATGCCTCCGGCTTGCGTTGGGTCGGAAGCGGTGGGCGCCACATTGGCGGGCCGCAGGTCGGGCTCGTGGACGGTCATGGTTCAAGTTTATGGCGAGGCGCGGTGCGGCCGTCTAGGGCAGGCGAGCAAAACACTGCGCGTCCTTGCCGCTCGCGTGGACCGATCTTGACCGCGCTCAAATGGATGCAGGCGCAAGCTCGCGTTTTCACATGCGCGGTGACGCGATCTGCCTGCCGCCCGCTAGACCCGTTCCGGCATCTGATCGTCGCGCGCGAGGTTATCGAAGCGAGTAACCGCCGCGTCGAATTGGACATTGACGGTGCCCGTCGGCCCGTGGCGCTGCTTGCCGATGATGATCTCGGCTTTGCCGTGCACGCTGGCCATCTCCACCTGCCATTTCGTATACTCGTCGGTGCCGGGCCGCGGTTCCTTGTTGCTCAAGTAGTATTCTTCACGGAACACGAAAAGAACCACGTCGGCGTCCTGCTCGATCGAGCCCGACTCGCGCAGGTCCGAGAGTTGCGGCCGTTTGTCGTCCCGGTTCTCGACCTGGCGCGACAGTTGCGAGAGCGCCAGAATCGGCACGTTGAGCTCCTTGGCGAGCGCCTTGAGGCTCGTCGTGATCTCGGTCACTTCCTGCACACGGCCCTCCATGGCCCTGCGGGTCGAGCCCTGCAGGAGCTGGATGTAATCGATAACGAGGAGGTCGAGGCCCTTTTGTCGCTTGAGACGCCGGGCGCGGGCGGCAAGCTGCGCGACGGTCAGTCCGCCCGTCTCGTCGATGAAGAACGGCAGGTGCTGCAGCTCGATCGCCACGTCCTTGATTCTCTCAAAGTCCCGTTCGTTGATGCCGCCGCGCCTGATCGTGCTTGAGGGAATGCCGCTCTGCTCGGCGATGATGCGCGTGGCAAGTTGCTCGGCCGACATTTCGAGCGAGAAGAAACCGGCGATGCCGCCGTTCACGGTGTCGATATGCCCGTCGGCGCGCACCTCGCCGCGCCAGGCGCGCGCGACGTTGTAGGCAACGTTGGTGGCAAGCGCGGTCTTGCCCATGCCGGGGCGGCCCGCGACGATGATCAGGTCGGACGACTGCAGGCCGCCCATCTTGCTATCGAGGTCCTTGAGACCCGTTGCCAGCCCCGAAAGCTTTCCCTCGCGCTGATAGGCGCGCGCCGCCATGTCGATGGCGGTGGTGAGCGCGGTCTCGAATTTCTGGAAGCCGCCGCCATAACGGCCGACCTCCGCGAGCTCGTACAGGCGGCGCTCGGCATCCTCGATCTGATCGCCCGGCGCGAAATCGACCGGCGCGTCGAAGGCGACGTTGACCATGTCCTCGCCGATATTGATCAACTCGCGCCGGATCGCGAGATCGTAGATTGTGCGGCCATAGTCCACCGCGTTGATGATGGTCGTCGCCTCGGCGGCGAGCCGGGCGAGGTACTGTGCGAGCGTCAATCCGGCGATGTCGGTCTCAGCGGGCAGGAAGGTCTTCAACGTCACCGGAGATGCCAGCTTGCCGGTGCGAATGAGACTGCGCGAGATGTCGTAGATCTGCTGATGGATCGGCTCGAAGAAATGCTGCGGCTCGAGAAAATCGCTGACGCGATAGAGCGCCTCGTTGTTGACCAAAACCGCGCCCAGGAGGGCCTGCTCGGCCTCGATATTGTGCGGTGCGGCACGGTAGGGCGGCGCCGGCTCCCCTGGTTGTTTGCGTAGCGCCGAATCGAGCGGGGCCATGGTGGAGCGAATCGCCTTCCAATCGGTCGAAAGAGTGGCGCAATTACACCTCGCCCCGATTCGAGGCGACTGCTCGTTGCTGCTTTCCCCGCTACTCACCGCGCGGAAATGACTGTCGAAATTCGCCGGCGCGGCCCTTGACCGTCACGCCGTGTGACTCGATTGCGAAGTTGGCAAGCGCTCGCGGCGTACTGCCATGATACGCCTGCCGAAACTTCAAATCCATTCACGCGGAAATGGAGATGGCGGCTATTCCCCTGCCAGCCGCAACGGCGGCCGGCCGCCGCCTTCGAGCGCGCGCAAGCGCGCCTCCTCGCGGCCGATGTAATCGCGGGTCATCGGCACGATTCCCTGCCGCTTGGTCAACTGCAGCTGGAAAACCATCATTGCTTGCTCGCGAAACGCCATCTCCGACGCCGCTAGATAGAACTCCCACATGCGCGTGAAGCGCGCGTCGTAGAGCCGCTCGACTACTTCGCGATGGGCGAGGAAGCGTTCGCGCCAAGCCTTGAGCGTCTCGGCATAGTGCAGGCGCAGGATTTCAATGTCGGTGACCAGCAGGCCCGCGCGCTCGACCGCGGGCAGCACCTCGGACAGCGCTGGAATGTAGCCGCCGGGAAAGATGTACTTCGCGATCCAAGGATTGGTGATGTTGGGACCTTCCGATCGTCCGATCGAATGCAGCAGCATCACGCCGTCGTCGTCGAGCAGAGTGTGGCATTTGCGAAAGAAAGCATCGTAAAAGCCGACGCCGACATGCTCGAACATGCCGACCGAGACGATGCGATCGAATCTCTCCCGCACGTCGCGATAGTCCTGTAGGCGAAACTCGGCCTTGTCGGTGAGCCCCTTCTCGGCCGCGCGCACGCGTGCAAGCGCAAGCTGCCGCTCCGACAGCGTGATGCCGGTGACGCGCGCGCCGCAAAGCTCGGCGAGGTAGAGTGCAAGCCCGCCCCAACCGCAGCCGATGTCGAGCACGCGCCGATCCGGCGGGACGAGGAGCTTCGCCGCAAGGTGACGCTTCTTCGCAAGCTGGGCGTCGTCGAGCGATTGTTCGCCGCTCTCGAAATAGGCGCAGCTATATTGCCGGTCGGCGTCAAGAAACAGCGCGTAAAGCTGGCCGTCGAGATCGTAGTGGTGCGCGGCGTTGCGCCGCGCTCGCGGGCGCGGATTGAATTGTTTGACGCGGCGATGGAGGTAGCGGACGAGCCGTCGCAACCGCGCCCACGCCGGCAGTCCGCCCGCGCGGCGCTGACCGAGCACGATGGCGAGGACATCGGCGATCGAGCCCTCTTCGACGACGATGCCGCCGTCCATATAAGCTTCGCCGAATCGTAACGCAGGATCGAGGAGGACGCCGCGTTCGGCTGCTCGTGTGGTGAAGCGGATCGCCGCCGGCCTGCCGGTCCCGTCGCCGAAGGTAAAGCTTGAGCCGGCCGCGGTCCTGACCCGGAGATTTCCTGTGCGGATCAACCTTCCCAATGCCGCCCGAAGCAACCGATCCATCGGCCGCCTCCTACCGCGTCGACTAGCCGCGCCGTGCCACAATAGGCGTCCGCGGTCGTTGTGCGAGCAGATGGCGCGGCGGCCGATTGCAACCGGCACTTCCCCCGGACGGGAGAATTAAAACAAAGTCTCTTGGCTGCCGCAATGGCTTAAGTTGCAAGAGGTTAGGAATGAAATACAGGCCAACTGG
>JAFAHL010000178.1 GCA_019237215.1 Hyphomicrobiales bacterium
ATCTGCCAACGGCGGCCTGCCCGCACTTCACGTGCTCCCGGTGCCCATGTCCCGGATGGTCGCACCATACGCCAATCCACGACGATCAGCAGAACATGTGAGGCACCGCCGCCCTACATACCGGATAACGGGCAGGTCGAGCGGATGAACCGTACTCTCAAAGAGGCGACTGTTCGGCGCTACCACTACGACAGGCACCACCAGCTTCGCCAACACATCCAAACATTCCTCGACGCCTACAACTCCGCCAAGCGTCCCAAGACTTTGAATGGGCTCACGCCGTTCGAATCCGTCTGTAAAGCCTGGACAAAAGAACCCAATCGATTCAAATACGATCCGGTCCATCTCACTTCGGGAATACACAACTAGCTTAAGAACTCCCTGACCCGCACCATTGCATATTTCGATGAGTTGCTGTCTGATTAGAAACTGCGGGCGCAGCTCATTTCGGGGTCGCTTCAGTAAGGCTGCAATCTCGATGCAGCTGCGCCAGCGGCGGGTCGAGTCGAGCTCACAACAGCCGTCAGTTTGTATAGATGGCATAACTATGGATAATAGTGCACTTTTTCTTGACCGCGACGGTGTGATCAATGTTGACCGTGGCTACATCCATCGGTCGGATCAGTTCGACTTCATCCCGGGAATTTTCGAGTTGGCCCGCTTTTGGACAAACGAGTTGCGCCGGCAGATCATCGTCATCACCAACCAATCGGGCATCGGTCGTGGCTATTTCGGCGAATGCGCGTATGAAGACTTGACGCAATGGATGTGTAATCGCTTTGAAGCGGAACACACATCAATCGCTCGGGTGTATCACTGCCCTTATCACCCTCTCCACGGCATTGGCGAGTATCGCCGCGATCACCCGTGGCGCAAGCCCAGGCCCGGTATGCTCTTGCAGGCCGTGTCCGATCTTGACCTCGATCCTGCTCAATCCGCACTCCTAGGAGACAACATAAGCGACATCGAGGCCGGCGAGGCGGCTGGGATTGGTCTCCGGATTCTCGTCGCACCGTGCGGTGCCAAGAAAGGCGCGGGAGCTCCATCCCATGAAGTGGTCGCCGATCTTGGCGAAGCGCTCGCTCTGCTACGGTCCCACTTTGCGCCGACGGAATCTGATCGAGCTTAGAACTCTGCGCAACAGAGACGACGTCGCTCGCGCCCTCGCCGTGACTGGATCGCGCTGCCTCACGTCCATCGCGCCATTGCC
The DNA here is from genome assembly GCA_019237215.1 of Hyphomicrobiales bacterium. Lineage (GTDB taxonomy): Bacteria > Pseudomonadota > Alphaproteobacteria > Rhizobiales > Xanthobacteraceae > VAZQ01. Next base: position 1,211 of record JAFAHL010000178.1, read on the forward strand.
CCCGGTGGTCACTCGAGCGGCCACGGCGCATGGCGCCCGAGGACGCTCGGTGCGAAGTTCTTTGCCGTCATGGGCTTCGCAAACAGGGCGCCCTGCACCAGATTGAAGCCGAGCGCACGGGCGGCGAGAAAGTCCGCCCGGCTCTCCACGCCATCGGCGATGGTGCGTGCGCCCATGGCATCGGTAAGATCGATGAGCCGTCGGCAGGCTCTCTGTTTGCGGCGATCGCCGTCACAGCTGGCGAAGAATTGTCGAGCGACCCTGAGCTCGACGAAGGGAAAGCCGTCAAGCCCTACAAGCGACGGCCATTTCGGCTCCCAGATCGCCGATCGAGACGGCGATCGTGCGGTCCCGAAGTAACCCGGCGACCTTCTTCACCAGTCCCAGGTTGCGAACGACGTCGGCGCATTGACTTGGACGATGAGTCCCTCGAAAGCCGGGTGGTCCGGTATGCGTCGGGACAGATGTGCGATCAGTTCCGGATCCCGAAAGAAGGAGATTGGCAGATTGATCGCGATTTCGATGTGACCGTGCCGAGCAGTGAAATAGCGCCAATCGTTGATCGCCTGATCAATCACAACCTCTGACACCCCACCGGCAGGGGGATCACCGTCCGGCATGACATACCCCGGCGGCACGACCCCCAAAGTCGGATGGCGGATGGGCACGAGCGCTTCGGCGCCGCTCAGCGCCAACGTGCCGGTATTGAACTTCGGCTGATACCAGAGTTCGGCAATGTTGACGGGCGACGGCTCGGCCGCGTTCACCGATTGGGTTGGCGGCACGTCGTTGGGCGCGAGCACGGCGGCGATACGATTGCACAAATCCGCCTGGCTGAAAGGGGTCGGGAGCAAGGGCAGCATGGCAAGGCCGAGCTTCGCACCGAGCTCCCGGATCGCCGCCACCATCGGCGAAACCCGCGCGCCAAGCACGAGCACCTTGCTGTCGAATTCTTTGGCCGCGAGCAATTCCACCATCTCGCAGGCCTCGATCCCGCCTGCCGCCAATCCGATCACAACGAGGTCGGACGGCCGCAAATCAAGCTCTGCGCCCAACTCGGCGACGTCGGCGCATTCGCGAGTCACGCAGCCGAGATCTTGCAGCGTCTCTGCAAGAAACGTTCGCATTTGTTGTCTGGGATTGGCGACGCAGACCCAAGGCATCGCGCTGTGCCGGGGGAGCGCAGCAAGCTTGGTTGCATCCTCGGGTCTTTGATCGTCCATGGCGCCACTACTCTGTCCTTACGAGTGGCGCCCATTTTAGAGAGGCGGCAGTTCTCAAACATGAAATTCTCGGCGGGGCACAGCCAAATATTCGAATACCATCAACTCCGGTTTGATGAGCTAGTTAAAAATTTTCTCAATTATCCTGAAACTTGTTTCTCCTTGCGGAGGCGCGTCGGACGACACCCTCAGGCCGTCATGAGAAAACGAGGTTGCGCACCCTCGAGCAGGACGCAGGTCAGCCGGCCGGTCGCAAACGCTCCGGTGTCGATGTTGATCCGGTTCGGTAGCACCTCGGGCTGCTCGCTCGGCGTGTGCCCGTGAACGACGATCCTGCCGAAATCCACCGTGCTGTTGAGAAACTCATCCCGAATCCACAGCAGGTCTTCGACGGTCTGGCGCTCGAGTGCAATGCCCGGCCGTACGCCCCCATGACAGAGGAAATATTTTCCGGTGATGATCGACGTCTTCAACGAGGCAAGGAACTTGAAGTGCTCGTCCGGCACCGCAAGCTCTAGCGCCTTGGCCGCCTGTTCATAGTTTGCGCCCATCATCAGATTGCCGACGGGCACGCCATAGGAGTGCAGCGTTTCGAGACCGCCCAATCGCCGCCAATGCTCGGCGACGGCGGGATCGTCGAGAAACATCTGGAGCAACGCTTCGTGATTTCCTTTCAGCGCGATGAGTTCCGTCGGGAACGGATTGCGCACAAGGCGGTCGAGCACCCCGCGCGAATCCGGCCCTCGATCAATGTAGTCTCCGAGCGTGACCGTTATACAGTCGCTGATTGGGTTCGCGTCGAGGTCACGGGAAATGTGCTCGACCATGAGGTCGAGCAGATCCGACCGGCCATGAATGTCGCCGATGACGTAAATTCTCGTCCTATCGAGGACGATCGGATGCGAAATTGTGACCACGGACGCAGAAATCCTGAATGGGTCTGCACTTTTCCATCTAAGTGCTCACTTGGATGTCGCCGCCTCGATGACCGTTTCCCGCAGCTTGCCTTGGTTCGACAGAAACCAGTCGTAGTAACGCTTCAATCCCTCATCGAGCGGTGTCGTGGCCGACCAACCCAGCGCTTGAATCCGGCGGCTGTCGAGCAGCTTGCGCGGTGTTCCATCCGGTCGCGACCTGTCGTAGACAATGCGCCCTTCGAAGCCCACACAACGTTTAATGTGTTCGGCGAATTCAGCAATCGTGACGTCGTAGCCGGCGCCGATATTGATATGCGACTCGCCGGAATAGTGCCGCAGAAGATGGATGCCGGCGTCGGCGAGATCGTCGACGTAGAGGAACTCGCGCCGAGGCGTGCCGCTGCCCCAGACGACGACTTCCGCAGCACGCGCCATTTTGGCTTCGTGAAAGCGGCGCAATAGTGCCGCCGGGACGTGGCTGGTCTCGGGATGGAAATTGTCGCCGGGGCCGTAAAGATTGGTCGGCATCGCCGATATGAAATCGCAGCCATGCTGGCGACGGTAGGCCTGACAAAGCTTGATCCCGGCGATCTTGGCGACCGCATAGGCTTCGTTGGTCCTCTCCAACGGTCCCGTCAGCAGCGCCGCTTCGGGGATCGGCTGGGGAGCATCGCGCGGATAAATGCACGACGAGCCGAAAAACAGAAGCTTTTCGACACCCGTGCGGTAAGCGGCATGGATGATGTTCGCTTCAATGAGCAGATTGTCATAGAGGAAGTCGGCCGGAAAAGCATCGTTGGCGTACATGCCGCCAACGCGGCCGGCGGTCAGAAAGGCGATCCGAGGCCGCTGCGCCGCCATCCAATCTTCGACCTCGGATTGGCGTCTCAAGTCGACGGCCGTGCGGCCGGGATCGAGCAACAGGGCGCAAGGTTCGCGCTCTAGCCGGCGCATCATGGCGCGGCCCACCATACCGTGCTGACCGGCGACCCAGACGAGTTTATCGGTCAGATCGAATGACATCGGAGAATTCAACCTCTTCCCGCGTCGGTCCCGACGGCGCTAATTAAAGCCTATTCAAAACCAGCTAAGCCTGCCAGATCTGCCGTGATGCAGGTCCTTGCGGGCTTTTTTATGCGGCGGGCTCGGGGGAGTGTCAGCACATAGAACGTCCGCCCAAGGCAAGCAGCGAACGCGAGTTCGGCCAAACGAACGATGCGGCCCGGTCCCGATGGCTTTGGCAATAGCCCAGGGCAAGCGGCCAAAGGCTATCTCCTGACGCTCGTTCTCCCCTATGCTAAAAACATCGTAGCCGGTCGGAGCCGCACTCACGGCCGATGTCTGTAACCTACCGACCACGCGTGGTACCTCCAGAGTAGAATCCGTTTATCTGCTTCGGGGTGCGCAATGAAGGATCTTCGCGATCTCGCGTACCAGAAGTGCCTGGGCGCGCTGCCCTCGCGATATAGGCGGAGACTCTTCCTCGATCTGGCCAAAATGTTGGGAATTTCAAAGATCAGGGTAAAGGGCGAATACGGCGACATTTCCGGCTTTATTGACGATACCCAGATTTTTGGACTGTATGTCAGAGACGGAGTTTGGTCTGCGCACATCAACGCGATCTTTGTTGATTATTTTTCGAACCGAATCTGCGGCACCTTCCCGGATATAGGCGCCAATATAGGGCTGACAACGATACCGGTAGCTAGGAACCGAAACATTTGTTGCCATGCCTTTGAACCCGATCCGGATAATTTCGACTTGTTGCAGGAAAACGTCAGACACAACGTGGGAAGCGATGTGCGGCTTCACAACGTGGCGTTGTTTTCGGACACGACATCGTTGACGCTTGCGCTCTCTCCAGACAATCAAGGCAACCATAGAATTGAGCACGGAATCTGGAAGCAGTCTCCTCTCCGCGTTCGTGACCAAGATAGAAAGACGATCAATGTTCGAGGCGATCGCCTTGACGCAATATTAGACAAGGGGTGTGTTGAGGCACCTCTCGCGATCAAGATCGACGCGGAAAGGAGCGAATATCACATATATAAAGGAGGAAAGAACGTAATCCGCCTAGCCGATTTGGTCATCATGGAATATTGGCCATACGGGATAAAAAATCTGGAAGGGAACGCGGACGAGATGATTGGCATGATAGAGGAAGATTTTGATTACGCAACGATCCTCCATGAAAGCCGGCCATTCGGGCTTCACCAGCTGACAAGATGTTCGAACATCGTCTGCGAGCTAAAAAACATGTCTGAACGATTGCTTGAGATGGAATGCGCCGATGCGTCTGTCGATGTTCTTCCAGCAAAGAAAGTTTTTGCTAACTCGGCCGTAGGGCCGCGAGAAAATCCGCGCTCAGTTGAGTACGAAAGCCAAAAGCGCGCCGCTCGATGAAACCCGCACCGTTCGAATATGTAAGAGCCGCGGATCTCGACCAAGCTTGCGCGATGCTCGCCGCCGGCGACGACACGCGGGTCATCGCCGGCGGACAGACCCTCGTTCCGCTCATGGCCATGCGGCTCGCTCGGCCGAAACGGTTGATCGACATCGCCCGCATCAGCGACCTTGCCTTCGTGCGCCAGGAGCGCGAGGGCATCGCAATCGGCGCCACCACCCGCCAATGCGTCCTCGAACGCGACGCGGTCGTTCGCGCCGCGGTGCCCCTGCTCGCCAAGGTGATGCCGTTCGTGGGTCACGCCGCGATCCGTTCGCGCGGGACCGTGGGCGGCTCGCTCGCCAATGCCGATCCCGCGGCGGAGATCGCGCTGGTCGCAGTCACGCTCGGCGCGACGCTGATCTATCGCCAAGGCACCGCGAGCGAAGAAATTGCGGCATCCGATTTCTTCCTCGGACCCATGATGACAGCGCTGCCCGCGACCGCCTGTCTTACCGCCGTGCGTTTTCCGCGCTGGGCCGATGCGCGCGTCGGCGTGGGCTTCCACGAGGTCAGCGCACGCAGGAGCGACTTCGCCTTCGCCTCGGCCGCGGCGCAGGTCGCGCTCGACGACAGCGGCGTCTGCCGGCGTCTGGCCCTGGGCATTGGTGCGGTCGCGGCCCGGCCGCTGCGGCTCGATTCGGTGGCGACGGCGCTCGAAGGGACACGCGTGGAGCTACCCGTTGCGCGCGCAGTCGTGCGTGCGGCGCTCGCCGACATCGAGCCGCTCTGCGACCTGCACGCGTCGGCGGACTACCGCCGGCGCGCCGCGACGAGCCTCGCCGTGCGCGCGATCAACGATGCTTGCCGAGCCGCCGAGGCCGCGCATGCGCGTTGAATTGAGCGTCAACGGGGAGATGCGCACGGTCGAGGTCGAGCCGCGCATGAGCCTGCTCGATTGCTTGCGCGAGCGCTTGTTGCTGACCGGAGCGCATGCCGGCTGCGAGCACGGCGTGTGCGGCGCCTGCACCGTGCTCATCGACGGCGCTCCGACGCGCTCCTGCCTGATGTTCGCCGTGCAGGCCGACGGCTATGCCATCACCACCATCGAGGGCGTGACTCCGGGACCGGGCGAACTCTCACCCATTCAAGACGCTTTCTGCGAGACGCACGGCATGCAATGCGGCTATTGCACGCCAGCTATGATCCTCACCGCCCATGCGCTGCTTGCCGACAACCCTGATCCGACGCGCGCGGACATCGTCGATGCCATTTCCGCCAATATTTGCCGCTGTACCGGCTACGCGCAAATCGTCGAAGCGATCGCGCTCGCCGCCGAGCGCATGCGCCGTTTGAACCAGCCCGCGCGCAAGCCATGACCACGAAGTCGTTCCGTTTCGTGTCCACCGGTCGCCGCGTCCGCGAGGATCGGCGCTTCGTCGTAGGCAAAGGCCGCTTCGCCGCCGACATCGCCGCGGCCGGCACGCGGCACGTGGCGCTCCTGACCTGTCCGCACCCGGCCGCGCGCATCCTCGCAATCGACAAGGCCGCGGCGCTGGCCGTGCCCGGCGTGCGCTACGTGCTCGAGGGCCGCGAGCTGGCGACGGCGACGCAGCCGCTGCTGGCCGGCCTCGATACCCCCAAGGTGCCACGGCGTCCGCTCGCCGTGGACATCGCGCGCTACGCCGGCGAATGGGTCGCGGCCGTCGTCGCAGATACGCGCGCGCTCGCTGAAGACGCCGCCGAGCTGGTGCGGGTCGACTACCAGCCGCTGCCGTTCGTGCTCGACGGCGAAGCCGCCTACGCGTCCGGCAGTCCGATCGTGCATGCGGACCACGGCTCGAACGTGCTGCTCGACCGCACCTTTGTCTGGGGCGAGGTCGAAAAGGATTTTGCTGAGAGCCCGCATCGCCTGTCGCTGCGCCTCAAATGGGGCCGCAGCTCGACCGTGCCGGTCGAGACTTTCGCCGTGCTCGCGAGTTGGGACCCTTGGCGGGAGGTCCTCGATGTTTACGCTTCGGTCCAGATGCCTCGCTTTCCCGACCAGGTGGCGCTCGCGCTCAAGCTGCCCGGCTCGTCGGTGCGCGTACACAATGACGTCGACGTCGGCGGCAGCTACGGCGTCAAGCGCGGCATCAAGCACGCGGTACTGGTCGCCTACCTCTCGCACCGGCTCGGTTTCCCGGTGCGGTTGGTCGAGGACCGGCTTGAGAACATGCGCGCTGGCGACGGTCACGGCCCCGAGCGCAATTTCGACATCGAGGTCGCGTTCGACGAGATGGGCCTCATCCGCTCGATGAAGATGCGCGCGCTCGACAATGTCGGCGCCTACGCCGGACGCTCGCCGTTCCAGCTCGGCAAGCCGATCGGCGCGATCGTCGGGCCGTACCGCATCCAGAGCGTGCAATACCGTGCCATCGCGGTCACCTCGAACAAGACGGTGCAGGAAGCGGTGCGCGCTTTCGGCCAATCGCCGACCAACTACGCCATCGAGCGCGCGATCGAGGAGGTCGCCCGGCATCGCGGGCTCGATCGGCTGGAGGTGCGTCGGCGCAACCTCATCCGCGCCGATGAGTTTCCTTATCTCATTCCGAGCGGCACCACCTATGACAGCGGCGACTACCACGCGGTCGTCGACAAGGTGGTCGCGTGCGCGGATTATGCCGCGCTTGTCGCGGAGCGCGATCGCCTGCGCGCGCAGGGCCTGCTCGCCGGCATCGGGATGGCGGCCTGCCTCGAGCCCAGCGGC
>JAFAHL010000619.1 GCA_019237215.1 Hyphomicrobiales bacterium
ATGCGGCTTCACCCGCACGAGTTTATCAGGCGCTTCCTGATGCACGTGCTGCCCAAGGGCTTCCACCGCATCCGCCACTATGGGCTCTTTGCCAACGCCAACCGCGCTGAGAACATCGCGACAGCCCGCGCACTGCTCCATATCGCCCCGCCTGCTGACCCACAAGAGCAGCCGGATATCACGCCGGACGCCCGACGTGTGCTGCCTTGCCCGTGCCCATGCTGCGGCGCCCGGATGATCGTGATCGAGGTGTTCCCGCGCGGCTGCGAGCCAAGCTGGCGCCCAATGCCGAGCAGGGTCGACACGCCCTGACTCAGGCCTACTGTAAGCGTCGCGATTTCCCGTTCCGACTCGCTGGCTCTATGCCGGCAGTGATCTCTCGCGACCCGATCACGGCGATCAATGCGCCGAGCGCCCGCTGATGCGCTCCCAGCGATTGCCGAGGTGCCCATTGCAGGCTCCCCACCTGGCCTGTCCATACATCCGGATCGCTTCCTGGCAACGTTGCACCCACATCAAGTCGGCGCCGACATCAAATCCCCATAGCGCTCGCTGCCCAGCCGGGGGCCACTTCCCGCGACTTCGTGCCTTGGCGCTTTTGGACGCCTGTCAGCTGAGCGTGCCTAGACCCTCGTTACTGCCGGCGTCCAAAAACCTGCACATAAGCGGTCATCTTTCAACAATGGCCGCGCCGCGCTCATCCCTTCAATTGCCCGCCGGCGTGTAGGTCAGGTTCAGCCGAAGATGACCTCGTTCTTGTGGTCGAAGCGGAAGCGCTCGCTGGTGGTCTCGAACTCTGCGCTGCCCGTGTGCTGAATGCCGACCTTGAAGCCAGCCGACCAATACTGATCAAACTGATGATCCATGCCCCATCCAATGCGCACGGCCGGCGCAGTCGCGCTCCCCAGGAAGCTGATCGTGCCGCCGGTTGGGTGGCCGCTCGGCCAGAGGATCGCCGCGCCGGCACCGATGTAGCCGTTGAGCGTATTGCCACCGCCCAACGGGGTCGCCGCATTCAATTCACCGATGACGTTCCACTCGTTGAGCGATCCGCTGCCGTCACAGGGAAACCCTCCACACCCGCCCTGCCAGTGCATTCCTGCGCCATAGACGTAATCGGTCACGACTCCGGCGCTCAACACAAATGACTGGAACGGCGCGGGTGTCGCCCCTACCCGCGCGAAGTCGTAGAAGAGCGATCCGCCGATCATCGGCGCCGATGGTCAACCGGTCTGGACGCGACCTCGCGATCTAGGCGGTCGCTGATCTGCGATTGCCGCGGCCAGGATGCGCACCGCTGGCGCGATGCGGTCCTCCGGCGTGCCGGCGAAGCCCAGCACGAAGCCGCGCTCGCGCGGGCGGCCGACGTAGTAAGGCGAGAGGGCCGCCGCGTGGACTTGGCGTTCGAGCGCGTGCCGGCTCGCCGCTACGTCGTCGGCACGAAGCTTGAGCCGCGCGACGAGATTGAGGCCCGCCCCGGCGTCGTCGTCGACCGCGAGGAAATCGTCCGCCTCGCGGCGCAGGGCTTGGACGAGGGCGGCTCGCCGTCCGGCATAGAGGACGCGCATGCGGCGGAGGTGCGCCGCGAGGCGGCCTTCGGCGAGGAAGCGCGCGACGATGCGCTGGTCGAGGCCCGGGGCGTGACGGTCGGTCATCGCCTTGAGCTGCGCGAAGTGCGCAATCGCTGCCTCGGGCACGACGAGGTAGCCAAGCCGCAGGCCCGGCGCCAGCACCTTGCTGAAGGTCCCGAGGTAGAGCACGCGGTTGCCGCGGTCGAGAGTGTGGAGCGGCGCCAAAGGCCGCCCGCCGTAACGATACTCGCCGTCGTAGTCGTCCTCGAGGATCCAGGCATCGGCCCGCTCGGCCCAATCGAGGAGCGCCAACCGCCGACGCAGGCTCATGGTGGCGCCCAAGGGATATTGGTGCGAGGGCGAGACCAGCACCAGACGCGCCCGCGGCGCCGTCTCGGCGCCTTTCACGGCATCGAGACCCTCGGCGCCGACGGGGACCGGAACGATGCCGAGACCCGCCGAGGCGAGCGCCGCGCGCGCCGCCGGATAGCCCGGATCCTCGACCCACGCCTCGGCACCCGGGGCCGCCACCACGCGGGCGGTCAAATCGATCCCTTGCTGCGAGCCCGCCACCACGATCACCTGATCGGCGGTGCAGGCGATGCCGCGGGCTTGACCGAGATACTCGGCGATCGCCTGGCGAAGCCCGCAGTCGCCTCTGGGATCACCGTAGCCCATCGCATGGGCCGGCCGTTCGCGCAAGAGCCGCGCCGTGATGCGCGTCCAATCGCGCCAGGGAAAGTGATCGAGCGCGGGCACGCCGGGCGACAGCGGCAAGAGACCCAGGGGCCGTTCCGGCACGAGGAAGACCTGCTCGTTCCGGCGCAGCTTGGGCATGCGCTTCCGCTGGTGTCTGGACGTGCCCGCGACCAGGCGGACCTTGGGCTCGCCTTCGGTCGCGGCGACGAAGAGGCCCGAGCCGGGCCGGCTCGTGAGAAAGCCCTCGGCGACGAGGCGGTCGTAGGCTTCGACCACGGTGATCCGCGCGACATCGTGGTCGGCGGCGAGGACGCGGGAGGAGGGGACGCGAGCTCCACCCTTGAGCCGGCCGCTCAGCACGGCGTCGCGGAAATAGCGGACGATCTGGTCCTGCAGCGACGCCGCCGCGGATCGGTCGAGCGCAAGACTGCTCCAGAGCGGTAACGCCGGTCGTCGAGGCACGGGTTCGACCTCCTGGAACTGGACTTATCACATTTTCAGAACTGGAGCTACTGAAGGATCCAGTTTAGGGCCAAGATGGCGTCCGGCCTAATGGAGGAACCCTTGGACAGCTTCGTCCCCACCGAGCGGACTCGCGTCCGCCCGCTTCACGCCTCGGAAGGCGGCACATTTCATTTCGCTACCAGGTTGAAACTGGCGCATGCCCCTGCCGGCGAGCCGGCGCCTCCCGGAGCGGATTCCGGGGGCAACGCTTTCGCCGGCGCATGCGCAAAGCAGCAAAAGCGGGCCACATCGTGACGTCGCATCTCTTGCCGACATTCGCACGCGTCGACCTCGGCTTCGAGCGGGGCGAAGGCGCCTGGCTCGTTGCGACCAACGGCGAGCGCTACCTCGATTTCACCTCCGGCGTCGCCGTGAACGCGCTCGGCCATGCGCACCCGCACGTCGCGCAGGCGATCGCCGAGTAGGCCGCCAAGCTCATCCACGTCTCCAACCTGTTTCGCATTCCCGAAGGCGAACGGCTCGCCGAGCGGCTCTGCGCCGCCTCCGGCTTTGCCAAATACGCTTTCTTCTGCAATTCGGGCGCGGAGGCGATGGAAGGCGCGATCAAATGCGCGCGCAAATATCACGCCGTGAATGGCGCGCTCGAGCGCGTGCGGATCATCACGTTCGAGCGCGCCTTCCACGGCCGCACGCTGGCGACGCTCGCGGCCGGCGGACAGAAGAAGTACCTCGAAGGCTTCGGTCCGGTGGTGGAAGGCTTCGACCAGGTGCCGTTCGGCGACCTCGCGGCGGTCAAGCGCGCGATCGGGCCGACCACGGCGGCGATCCTGATCGAGCCGATCCAGAGCGAAGGCGGCGGCGTGCACGTCGTCGACAACCAGTTCCTGCGCGAGTTGCGCGAGCTATGCGACACGAACGGCCTGCTGCTCGTGCTCGACGAGGTGCAGACCGGCATGGGCCGCACCAGCGACCTGTTCGCGTTCCAGCATACCGGGGTGACCCCCGACATCATGGCGCTCGCCAAGGCGCTCGGCGGCGGCTTCCCGATGGGCGCATTCCTCACCACGGCGGCGGCCGGCAAGGGCATGACGGCGGGCACGCACGGCTCGACCTTCGGCGGCAACCCGCTCGCCATGGCGGCCGGCAATGCAACGCTCGACGTGATGTTGGCGCCCGGATTCTTCGACAAAATGCGGCGCAATGCGCTGCTGCTCAAGCAGCGGCTCGCCGAGATCAAGGACCGCCATCCCGCCGTGATCGCCGAGATCCGCGGCGAAGGCTATCTGGTCGGGTTGCGCGCGATGGTGCCGAACGGCCAGCTCGTCGATGCGCTGCGGGCCGAGAAGGTGCTCGCGGTCGCAGCCGGCGACAACGTGGTGCGGCTGCTGCCGCCGCTGATCGTCAGCGAGGCCGAGATCGGCGAGGCGATCGCCCGGCTCTACCGCGCCGCCACCGCGCTCGAGCACGCGGCCGAGAAAGCACAGGTGGCGCAGGAGGCGACCGGATGAGTGTCGCCGCGATCCGTCACTTCCTCGACCTGATCGACATTCCGCCGCGCGAGCATCAGGAAAACGAGCCGAGCCGCGGAAATGCCCTCCATGACCACCGCACTCGAACAGCGCGCCGCCTCGCGCGTCGCGCCAATAGGTCTGCTCTTCCTAGTGACGGCGTCGGTCGGGTGGGCTTGAACTGGCCGGTGATGAAGTTTGTCTTCTCGGAATGGCCGCCGCTGTCAGCGCGGGGCTGGGCCGGCGAGATCGGTGCGGCGGCGCTTGCGCTTTATGCTGTCGCAACCGGCGTCAGCCTGAAAGTGCCTGCGGATCAGTGGCCCCGGCTCATCATCTCGGCGATCCTCAACGTCGCGCTGTGGGTCGCGGTGATGAGCTATGCGCTGCTCTGGCTGCCAGCGAGCGAGGCCGTCGTCATTGCCTACACTATGCCGGTGTGGAC
>JAFAHL010000477.1 GCA_019237215.1 Hyphomicrobiales bacterium
TGTCAAATAGTCAGCACCTCCGTCCTTGGGAAGGGCGCAGACCCAACGGATCGCACATGGCTGACCGCCGCCACACGGCGCCGTCGCCCTTCGAGATGCGTGCGGTTCAGTCGATTCCGCCGGCAGGTCTTACCAGGCGGAGCGCCAAGAAGGTTGGTAACGGCCGCGCAGGTAAGGGCTGTCGGGCGCATAGGCCCGTGCGCTCCATTGCGAGGCGGGCACTCGCCACTCGCGCGCCCAATCGTGGCCGCCAGTCCGGCGCGACGGCTTTCGCGCCTTCTTCGGCGCCCGCGAACTCTGCGGGTTGGCTACCGCGGGGGCCGGGGTCTCGCTATCGGCGGCGTCCGTGGGGCCAAGGGTCGCGGCAGATGGCTCCGGCGCCACGAGAGCGATGCGGCCCAGCGGAAGCGCGCCAATGATCGCACCTTCGTTCGCCGCGCGCCGGCTCTTGAGCTTGCGCACCTTGCCCACCCCGCACTTCGCATCGCTGCGATTCGATACATCTCCCTCGCATGCGGTCACGTTACCCTCCGGCACGGGGGAGATCTCGGCGGTCATGGCCGCTCGGCCAACCGTCGGCGTGACCTCGGCGTTGGTTGCGGCGGCGTCCCCATGTGCGATCAGCAAGGCGCCGTCGGCGCCACGCTCATGGCTGACTTGCAGCGCGAGCGCGCCAATGATGATCGAACCGGCAAGACAAGCGAGTGTGACCTTCGCCCAGCGGCGAAACTTCGGTGAAGGACACAACAGACCAAATTCGGGATGCAGGTTATACGCCGGGGCCACAACATCCTCCCGCGGAACGCCCCCAGCGGACCGCGACTACACTCAACGTCCCCGATGCTGCTTTCTTAGCGTGCACGCGATCATTCCGCCAAGACTCAAGATCGCCCCGCCGCCACGAGAGATACCACATCAGCGGCCTTACCGGTAGCGAATTCGCACTCGCGGTGGGGAATACCCCCGCACCACTGGTAGCGGATAGTCAGTGTGTTGCGACACTTGCGCACCCGGACTAACGGGACGCTGCCACCGGATCCGGCCATGACCCCGCGGCGACAGAAGCGTCAACGCGAGTCCCGCGTCGCCGCCGGACTCGCGTTCGTGTTGCAAGGCAGACCCCCCGCCTGCTCCCGCGCCGGCGCTACAGCAGCGATCCCGGTGCCTTGCTGTAGCGGTTCACGATCGCATCGGCGCTCATATAGGCGAGCGCCTGGATGGTGAGCGTCGGATTGAACCCGCTCATGGTCGGGAACGTGGAGCTGCCGATGACGAACAGGTTCGGGACGTCCCAGCTCTGCCCGTAGCGATTGACCACGGAGGTCTTCGGATCGCTCCCCATGCGCGTTCCGCCCTCGTGGTGAGCGCCCGGCGCGCCCGGGCCCAGCGGCGCGCGCCACACTTGTGCCGCTCCCATGGCGCGCCCGATCTCCTCCATCTTCTTCATCATGAACTCGACGCGCGCGAGCTCGTTCGGCCGCCGCCAGTCGTAGGTCAGACGCGGCGCAGGCAAGCCCCACACATCTTTCACGTCGGGGTCGAGGTCGATCATCTGGTCGGCGTAGGGGAGATTCTCGGTTTGCGCGACCATCGCCACCTGCCGCGTAAAGGACTTCGCGAGGTAATCGCGATAGGCCGCGCCCCAGCGCGGCGTGCCGGGCGGCGCTGCCGTGGTGGTGTGGCCAATCGGCCCGCCCTGCAGATTGCCGGTACCGACCGAGATCTGCGAGCCGCGGATGAAGTCCGTGCCGCCGTGGTCGAAGTTGTCGGCGTTGAAGTCGTCGATCGTGTGCTTCTGTGCGCTCGGACCCATGTAGTTGTTGACGTGCCGGTCGTCGAACGTGGCGTAGACGTTGGGCATCATGTGCGCCATCAGGTGCTTGCCGACCTGCCCGCTCGAATTCGCGAGCCCGTTCGGGAACTTGTCGCTCTTCGACAGCAGCAGCAGGCTCGTGTTGTCGTAGATGAAGGTCGTGAGAATGACGAGTTCGGCCTCGATTGTGTTGTCCGAGCCGTCGGGGCCGTAGTAGCCCACGCCAGTCACCCGACCGCTGTTGTCGCTGTTCACGCGATGGCACATGGCGCCCGTGATCAGCTTGAAGTTGCCGGTTGCGTCGGCCTCGGGCAGCTTGGTGATGAGGATGCTCGACTTGGCGCCCACGTGACAACCGAACGCCTGGCAGAAGCCGCAATAGGTGCAGGCGGGCCGATCGTTATAGGGCTCCGAGAGAATCGCGCGCGGCGTCGAGAACGGGTGATAGCCGAGCTTGCGCGTCGCGGCTTCGAACAGGATGGCGCCCTGGTCCAAGCGCAGCGGCGGCAGCGGGTAGTCGCGACGACGCGGCGCTTCGAACACGTTGCCGCCGTCGATCTTTTTTCCCTGCAGGTTGCCGGCCCTGCCGGAGACGCCGAGCTCGTATTCGGCGCGATCGTAATAGGGCTCGAGATCGGCGTAGCTCAGCGGCCAGTCGGCGAGCGAGGAGTGCTCTGGAACGGCAGAGGCGCCGTAACGCGCGATGGTATGCGAGCGCGCGCGGAAGTCGTCCTCGTGCATGCGCCATGACACGGCGCCGTAGTGGACGGTGCCCCCGCCCGCCTGATTGCCGTAGTTCTGCACCGGGATCGCAGTCGCCGGTGCATTCGCATTGGGCCGCCACGTGATGGGCTGGCGCTTGATGTTCGGGCGCAAATCCTGGCGCTGGAAATAGCGCAATTCGTCGTGCGGGTCGAAATCTTGGGTAGTCAGGCGCGGCCCGCGCTCCAGGCCGATGACCTTCATGCCCGCCTTGCCGAGCTCGGCTGCGAGGACACCGCCTGCCGCGCCCACGCCGACGATGACAACATCGGTTTTCTCGGTTGCCATGGCTCATATCCTCCCGTCAACCGGCCTTGGCCTGCAGGCCGACGATAGGCAGCCGCGTGAACGGTTCGCTGCTCTGCATGTCGGCCGCGGTGAATTCCATCTGCCCGCCGGGGAATCCCACCAGGCGCCATCCAGCGAAGTCCTTGTTGCCGCCGTAAATCGGGTCGGCGAACATTCCTTCCATCGTGTGCGTGCGCACGGTGTTGAAGAAGGCAGCCGCCGAGGGCCAGGAGAACTCGCTCGCCTTGCCCTGTTCGAGCGCGGCGATGACCTCATCCTGTTGCGCGGCGGAGAGACGCCGGAAGGGTTCTTTGTGGGTTTTGCGGCAGTAGGCATCGAGCGAGGCGAGCCCGCGCCGGTAAAAGTACTGCAGATCGGCGTAGGCGCCCGCCAGCGCCAGATCGATGTAGTTGAGCACGTCCGCGTCGCGCGCGCCCGGCGTGCCCGGCGCGCCGGGCATGAGCCGTTCCGTAAATGCCGCAACGGTGGCGGCGTCTTCGGTGTTGAAGAATGCGCCGAGCCCCGGGCCGCCCGCGTGCGAATGGGCGGGGCCGGTTGCTGTCGTGGACGGCTCATGCGTCTGCGCGAGCGCGTCGGGCACGAGGGTTGCGCCAGCGACGGCACCTGCGCCGACCGCCGCGCCCAGCAGGAACGCGCGGCGCGCTTCATCATGCTTGGTCATGGGTTATTCCTCCCGTCATCGTTCTTTAAGACCGGCGGTGCGGCCGACGTCAGCAGCCCGCTTTGCTTTCGATCCGGTCAGCCGGCCACGCGCAACCGCGCCGCCTCCGGACGAGCCTTCGTCCGGGAAACACGCGGGGCTGGCCACCTGAAGAACTGGCCACCTGAAGATATTGAGCAGAGGATGACCTCTCCCGACGGCCGGCCTCCGTCGCTTAGAGTGCGCCCAAGCGCCGCCGCTGGCAAGACGAATGTCGCAAGGGTGGTGCCTCGGTTTGAATCTCACTATGCGGCCCAAGGCACCACGAGTAGCAGAATGCTCGCGAGCACGTGTCTCGGGGAAGGCAATGGACGTTGCGCGTCGTCGTTTGCTTTATCTTGCCGCCTGCGCGGCCGCGCTGCCGGCCGGCGCGCACATCACGCAGGCGCAATCCTACCCATCCCGGCCCGCGCGTTTGATCGTCGGTTTGGCCGCAGGCGGCGGACAAGACATCGTGGCGCGCCTGATGGGACAATGGTTGTCGGAGCGGCTCGGCCGTCAGTTCATCGTTGAGAACCGGCCGGGAGCCTCGGGCAACCTTGCCCTCGAGGCCGTGGCCAATGCACCTGCCGACGGTCACACGCTCGCGCTTCTGGGCGTGAACAACGCGATCAACGCCAGCCTCTATAACAAGCCCGGCTTCGAGTTTCTGCGCGACATCGCGCCGGTCGGCGCCGTCATGCGCGTGCCCCTGGTGATGGTGGTCAACCCGTCGTTTCCCGCAACGACGGTCCCCCAATTCATCGCCTATGCCAAAGCCCACCCCGGCAAGATAACCATGGGATCGGGCGGCGTCGGCACCTCGATCCACGTCTGCGGCGAGCTGTTCAAGATGATGACCGGGGTCGAGATGCTGCACGTGCCCTATCGCGGCGGGGCGCTGGCGCTCAACGACCTCATCGGCGGACAGCTGCAAGTGATGTTCGACACCATGCCCGAGTCGATCGGCTTCATTCGGGCGGGGGTGCTGCGGCCGCTCGCGGTGACCACGGCGGAGCGCGCATCGGTGCTGCCGGACATCCCCACGATCGGTGATTTCGTACCGGGCTACGAGGCGAGCGCGTGGTATGGCATCGGCGCGCCACGCAATACGCCGGCCGAGATCGTCGACACGCTCAACCGCGAGATCAACGCGGGCTTGACCGATCCCAAGATCAAAGCGCGGCTGGTCGAGCTGGGTGGTACGCTCTCTGCCGGGTCGCCCGCCGCGTTCGAAAAGTTCATTGCCGACGACGCCGAGAAGTGGGCCAAGGTGATCAAGTTCGCCGGCGTGAAAGCGCAGTGATGCCGTCAGACCGGCGTTTCGCCCTTGAGCATGAGGCGGTAGAGGTAGCGGCGCTCGCGCATGTCATAGTCGGGGTTGGCCTGATGCATGACGCTGCGGTTGTCCCACAGCACCCAGTCGCCGTGACGCCACTTGTGACGGTACTCGTATTTTTTCTGGGTGGCGTGCCGCATCAGCTTGTCGATCAGCGCCAGCGCCTCCTTGTCATCCATGCCGAGGATGGATTCCATGCGCACCGGATTGAGGAACAACGCCTTGCGGCCGTTCTCGGGGTGGACGCGCACCAACGGGTGGAGGCCGGGCGGCGGCAGCTTGCTGCGACTTTCCTCGGTGATTTGCCCGAGCGGGCGCGGGCTGTATTTGCTCTGATAGACATGAACCGCCTTGAGCCCGTCGATTCGCTGCTTGGTGTCAGCCGGCAGGTCATCATAGGCGTCATGCATATTGACGTATTGCGTGTCGCCGCCGCTTGAGGGCAGCTCGACGGCGAACAGCATCGTGGCTTTGGGCGGGCGCGGGTGGTTGGAATGGTCGGTGTGGAACGTCTCGCCCGGGATGATGCGCCTGCCGTTCTCGATCTGGTCGTTGGACACGTAATCGACGCCGGGGTGACCGGGGACGTGGCGCTCCCGCTTGTCATGGAGCTGAATCTCGCCGAAGACCTGCGCGGCGGTCTCGAACTGGTCCGGCGTAAAGTCTTGCTCGCGCATCACTAGCACATGATGCTCGGCGAAGGCGCGGCGCAGGCGGGCGCCGGTATCGGTATCGATCGGCTGCGTGAAGTCGAGACCGACGACCTCGACGCCGGTGCGAGCCGTCAGCGGCGTGATGGTGAATGACGCCATCGCATGACCCTCCAGGCCACGGGTTCGTCGACCTGACGCTAGAGCCGGCCGTGGCGAGGGTCAAGCAGCGGCAAAGCCGCCCGATTATTCGATGCGTCCTGCCTTACTCCTCGAACACCGCCACGGCGCGAATCGGCGAGCCGGTGCCGCCTCGCCATTTGAGCGGCAAGCCGATAAAGCGGAATTCGCCTTGGCCGATCAGCGCCTCGAGATTGCACAGGCTTTCGATGTGCGTGATGTCGAGCTCGAGGCACGCCTTGTGCACGAGCGAGTTCACGGCCCCCATAGGTCCGGGACGCATGGAGTCGATGCCGAAATGCACGATCCCTTGGCGCGCCAGCCACTCGGTCGCCGCGACGTTGACGCCGGGATTGTCGGTCGAATACGCGGCGGTGGGGAAGGTACGCGCGTGATGTCCGGTGCAGAGCAGCACCGTGCCGCGTTTCGGGATGGCGCTGCCCGATTTGCGCACCGCCTCCTCCAGCTGCGACGGCGTGATTTCGGCCTTCGGCGCGATGTGGCGCAGATCGAGGCAAATTCCCTTCACGTAGCAATACTCGAGCGGGTACTCGTCGATTGGCGTCCCGTTCATGCCGAAGTGGCGGGGAGCATCGATGTGGGTGCCGCCGTGGTCGGGCATAGAGAAAAACATCACGCAGTTGCCGTGAACGTTTCCAGACTCGACGAAGGACTCCTCGTGGGTTTTCCAGACGCCGTGGATGATGGGCGGCTGTCCCGGATAAGTGGGGGTGCGATGGTAGAGTTCGCGGCTGAGGTCGATCATTCGCATGGCGCTTTCCTCCCTCGATTTGTGGTGCGGCCGCGGAGCATCGAGTTGTAGCGCATTATTCAAGGTGAAGCGACGACGCCCGCAACGAGCTACCTCGCGCCGCCGCGCATGCGCCGGCGAGACGTCAGCCCACGCCCCCGACGTTAGGCTCCACGACGCGAGCGTGGCGAGAAACTCGATGCCTGTGACTGGCGCGTCCCTGGCGTGCTCGCAGCCGCTCGATTAGCATTGCGGCTTCACGCCGGCCGTTGAGAAGCCGACGAAGCATCGGGAGGTATGGTCATGGATCGACGCCGCTTCATTCGTTCGGTCGCCGCGGCAGGGGCCGGAGCAACCCTGGCAGTTTCGCATCGCGTCGCATGCGCCGAGGCAGAGATCGCAGCCACGACCACGCGCTTCTCGCAGCAGCGCTGGGCGCTCGACAACATCATTCGGGCCAATGGCATCGACTGGGATCAGCCGCGATCGATCTATCTGTCGGCGCCCTGCGGCGTCGAAGCCAATGCCGATTTCGCCGCTATTCGCGCGCGCGTGCAAAAAATGGCCGACATCGGCCCGGCCTTCGAAAGCACGGCGAAACGGCGCGAGGCCAAGGCCCGCGCCGCCGAGGCCGACGGCAACGCGGTCACCGCGCGCGACAATTGGTACATGGCGGCCATTCACTACGGTGCCGCCGAGTGGCCCTACGACGACTCCGGACCACAGCACGTCGAGCTCCACAACAAGAAGCGGGAGTGCTTTGCCAACTATGCGCGGCTCGCCGACCACAAGATCGAAGCGGTTTCCATCCCGTTCAAGACCAAATCGATTCCAGGCTGGTTTCACCTGCCGCCCGGCTACAGCGGCGGCAAGGTACCAGTGGTGATCGCCGTCCCCGGCATGGACAGCTTCAAAGAAGTCAATGTGGCGCTGGCGAACGACCGCTGGATGCAGCGCGGCGTCGCGGTTTTGTCGATCGATGGACCGGGGCAATACGAAAGTCCGCTGCTGGGCGTTTACGTCTCGATGCAGAATTGGATCGAGGCCGGTCCCGCGGTCGTCGACTGGCTGTCGCACCGGCCTGAGATCGACGGGCAGAAGATCGGAGTTTCGGGAGCAAGCTTCGGCTCGTTTTTTGGAACGATCCTGACCGCCAACGAACCGCGAATTTCAGCAACCGCGGTGATCTCCACCTGCCTCGAGCCCGGATGCCGCACGATCTTCGAGGAAGCATCGCCGACGTTCAAGAAGCGTTTCATGTGGATGTCGAACTTCACCGATGAACCAAAGTTTGATGAATTCGCAAAGACGCTGACCTGGGAAGGCCACATCGAGAAAATCCGAACACCTTATCTGGTGGTTGCCGGCGAAGCCGACGAGCTAAGCCCGCTCGAGCACACCGAGCGAATGGTCCGTGCCATGTCATGCCCGCGTCAACTGGTCATTTATGCCGACAGCCGCCACTCGGTGGGCAATGTGCCCGCAGCCAATCTCGGTCCCTTCCCGCCGACGCTGGTCGCCGATTGGCTCGTCGCGCGGCTCAACGGCAAACCCGTCAGCAGCGAACGCTGGTTCGTCGAGGCGACCGGACGAATCGTGAAAACTGCGCTTTGAGGACACGGCTCATGCTCCATCTCATGTTTTGCTTGGTGGCGGCGACAGTTGGCTTACCTGGGCTCCTTGCCGCGACTGCCCTACCCGCTCGTGCGCAACCGCAGCTCTACGCCGAGGCCAGAACCGAGGGTGCCTTCGTGTTCTATGTCGGCGGACCGACCGCGCCTTGGGAGGCACAGGCGAAAATCTTCGAGCAGCGTTATCCCGGCATCAAGGTGTCGATCACGGGAGGCTTCTCCAACGTGCTCGACAAAAAGATCGACGAGCAGCTCAAGGACGACAAGCTCGAGGTTGACGCTGCGATCTTCCAGACGTCGCAGGACTTCGTGCGCTGGAAGGCGCAAGGCCACCTTCTCGGCTACAAGCCGCAGAGCTTCGATGCCATCGACGCAAGCTTCAAAGATCCGGACGGCGCGTTCTATGGCACGATGGTCATCGCCATGCCGTATATGGTGAACACGGAACACGTCAGCTCAGCCGACGTGCCGGACTCCGCGCTTGATTTTCTCAAGCCGCAATTCCGCGCCAAGGCGGTGACGCCCTATCCGGCGGACGACGACGCTACGCTCTGGCTGTTTCATCACGTGGTGCGGAAGTACGGCTGGGACTGGATGGACAAGTACATGCTCAATAAGCCGAACTTCATCCAGGGTCATCTTGGCCAGCAGCGCAGCGTCGCCTCCGGCCAAAACATTGTCGCCATCGATTCGATCTTCAACATCACCGAACCGATGAAACAGGAAG
This sequence comes from Hyphomicrobiales bacterium, assembly GCA_019237215.1. Taxonomy (GTDB): domain Bacteria; phylum Pseudomonadota; class Alphaproteobacteria; order Rhizobiales; family Xanthobacteraceae; genus VAZQ01. The sequence goes on from JAFAHL010000477.1 coordinate 8,842, forward strand.
GCAAGCCAGTGGCCTCGCATTTCTCGACGGTGGATGCGACGCCGATCTGGCCGCTGACCGGCGCGATCTTCAAGAAGGCGCCGCATCCGAACGCAGCACGGCTGTTCATGGGATGGTTGCTGGAGCCTGAGCAGCAAGCCGCCACCGGCAGCTGGTCTGTGCGGGGCGACGTGCCGCCGCCGGCCGGCTACAAGCCGATCTTCTCCTACAAGGTGGTGAACGATTACCGGGACTTCCTGACCAACGAGGCGCAGCTCATCGACCTGCGCAAGCGGTTCGAGCATTACACCGGTCCCGTCGTCAACGTTGGCGGGGTTCGATAGGCGAAGCGCTCCCTGCATGCCGGGCGTGCGCCACTGGCGGAAGATGAGGCCAGATCCAGGTCAGCCCCCGCTGATTTCATTTCACCGCGCAAGGGCGCGCTCGACGCGTGCACAACCGCACGCGCTTCGTGATCATCGCGAGCGATTTCCGTGAACTGTGGCATTGCGATTACAGCCAGGAAGCCGAATTCAGGATTTACTCGCCCAACGGGGGACTCAGCGATTCGGCACTGGGGGGCGCCGCAATGGGTTCGGCTCGGATCTCGCGCTCGCAGTGGCTCGCGCTTGCCGGTCTCGTGGCAACGCTAACGATTGCCGCCGCCAGCTGCGATCCGGCGGAAGCGCGTGTCAAGTCCAAGCGTGACCATCCCCGCCCACGCGCGATACACGGTCCCAATTATCATCCGCCCTATGCCGACATCGTCGTCGACGACAAATCGGGCCTTGTGCTGCACGAGGTCAGTGCCGACGAACCGCGCCACCCGGCGTCGCTGACCAAGATCATGACGCTCTACCTGCTGTTCGAGCGGCTCGAGGCCGGCAAACTCGGCCTCGACACGGAGCTGCCGATCTCGACGTGGGCGGCGCTGCAGAATCCCACCAAGCTCGGCCTCAAGGCCAATCAGACCATCAAGGTCGAGGACGCGATCAAGGGGCTGGTCACCAAATCGGCGAACGACGCCGCGGTCGT
>JAFAHL010000649.1 GCA_019237215.1 Hyphomicrobiales bacterium
CTCCCCGACACCGCTTCGCCTTCCCGGTGCTGCTCTCGATCGGCATGCTCGACAGCGCCACCCGCATGGGGTTTCTGGTGTTCCTGCCGTTCGTGCTCACGGCCAAAGGCGCCAGCCTGCCGACCGTCGGGCTTGCGCTCACCCTCGTGTTCACCGGCGGCGCGGTGGGCAAGCTCGTCTGCGGCTTCCTCGGCGCGCGCATCGGCGCCATCCCCACCGTGTGGCTTACCGAAGGCGCGACCGCCGTCGGCATCGCGGCGCTGCTGCCGCTCGGCCTCGCATCCGCCTTGGTGCTGCTGCCCTTTATCGGGGTTGCGCTCAACGGCACGTCCTCGGTGCTCTACGGCTCGGTGCCCGATTTGGTCGAGCCCGCGCGCCGGGCGCGGGCGCTGAGCGTGTTCTACACCGGCACCATCGGTGCGGACGCAGTGGCGCCCGCGATCTACGGCGTGGCCGGCGATGCGTTTGGCGTGCCGACGGCGTTGATCGGTATCGCCGCGATCGTGCTGCTCACGCTGCCGCTCTCGCTCCTGCTCAAGCCGGCATTGGCGCGGCGTTTGCGCTGAAAGCTTAAGGCCGATGTTCTCAACTCGTCATGGCAATGACGGGTGGATGGATGAGTATCAACGGCCGTTGGAATTACTTCACGGCGTCTCTGACCAACTTGCTCACGGCGCTCGGCAGCACGTCGAGATAGGGGCCCATGAAGAACGCTTCGCCCTCGCCCTCCTCGCCCTCGCCGAAGTAGCGATCGTAAGCTTCGATCATGGCGCGCACCTGCGCGGCGCAATGGGGCATGGAATCGACGATCAGATCCCCGAGATCGACGTTGCGCTGGCTCAAGCGCGGGTCGGCGCTGACCGTTCGCGCGATGCACTCGGTCGTGGAATGCATCAGCGACTGCATCACGACGCTCTTCTGGTGCGTGGACAAGGTCGGAAAGGCCCGCGGATCGGCATTCGGGGCGGTCGCAACGCTGACGACGAGCGCTGCCGCGGCAAGCGGTGCAAGAAACATCGAATCTCCCCCCCGACGCAGGAATCTTAAACCGAGCTTGAGAAGAACGACACCGCCAAATGCATCTTGCGTGCACCCGCGTCGCGAATATCCGCCGGGTGTGGTGTCCAGGTAACATCTCTCGCGCGGAACGACGCGTTGGCGGTCGGCGCTCGATGGCCGGCGGAAGGAACGTTGCTGCCGCGTGCGGCGTTAACCAGCACTTCACCCAATTGGCAAAGGAGGTCGCCATGACGTCGTATGTCCGCCCCACATGCCTGGCGCTCGCGTTCGTTGCCACGGCGGTGCCGGCGAGCGCGCAGACCTGGATTTATGAGCCGGACACCCCCCGCGCCCGGGTCTATGAGCCGCGTTATGAGCCGCGCTACTACGAGCCGAGGGCCTACGAGCCGCCGACCTACGAGTCGCGCGCCTATGAGCCGGCGGTGAGCGCGCCGCCGCTCGCGCTCACGCCCGCCCAGCGCACCACGATCTATCGCACGATCATACCGCAGGGGCGCGGACGCGAGCCGATCGTGCGCGAGCGAATCGTGACCGAATCGGTGGCGCCGGTGGCGCGCGAGCGCATCGTCAATCCGCCCGCCGCCGCCTCCGCCTATGCCTATAGCGTCGGTTCGCGGGTCGGCGATGCTTATGCGCTCGCCCCCATGCCGCGGGCGGTGGCCGCCACGGTGCCGGCCGTGCGCCCATATCGATACATGGTCATCAACAACCGCCTGCTGCTGGTCGATCCCGCGACCGGCATCGTCGTCGCCGAGGTCAACGATTAGCGCGGCGGCGCCCGCGGCAACCCATAACCACCGCCTCTGGAATATGGGTCCCCAGCACAAGCGCGTTCACGCGCCTCCATAGCCCGTCGAAGACGGGCGTGAACGCCCTAAACGCCGCGCTATGCGCGGGGAGGACGCGACGTGATGCCGAGCTAATCACCAATTCTGTTTGAAGCCGGCCTTGAGGCTCTTCGAGAGCTCGCCGGTTGCGGTCTCGCTGACCGAGCCGGTGACGCTGAACGGCCCGCCGAACAGCTTCTGCTCGGCGCTGAGTGTCCGCAGCCACTTGTCGTCGATGCTCGAAATGTCGGCGCCGAACGACACGCTGGTGTCGGTCGGCAGGAAGTTGAAGCGAAGCGCCTGGCTGGTGGCCCAACTGTGGGCCTGTCCCGTCGCGTTCGGCAGCGAGCGCGTCATTGAAACGCCGTTCTGCCACGTCAACGAGACGTCGTCGCCCACCGGCACGGAACGGCTCAACGTAGTGCCGAGCTTGCCTTGGTCGTGCGAGGGATCGACCCGCGTGTCGATCGCGGCCTTGTCCCAGCCGAGCGGCGCCTCGAGCCCGGGCGCGGTGATGGTGGCCCAGCCGACCCCGGTCGATTGATCGGGCACGGCGCCGGCGAGCAACTGGTCGGGCTGGAACGTCACCGCCGGAATGGCGGGCTTGCTGTAATCGATCCCGGCCTTGCTGATCCACTCGGGTGCGGACGGCTTGTCCGCCAACGGGGCCGTGACCTTGCGCGTGCCGGCGTCGGGCTCCGGCGTCGAAAGGTCGAGCGGTGCGTCGGCCGGCAGCTCGAGCGGCGCCTCCTCCTGGGAAGGTTCGGGCGCCTGCGCGCGCGCCGGAGCGAGCAACAAGCTCAGCGCCATGGTCAGTGTCATGGGCAGCGCGCACAGCTGCAACATTCGCCTTGGATGCATCGTCGGGTCCGCAGGTTCGATTGTTGCACCCATCGAACACGACCGGCTTGGCATTTTGTGGGCCGAACCGTCGCATGGCTGCCGCGCGCAGGCGCCGGCCGCGCGCGATCGGCGCGATGGTTAATACCGCCGCCACGGCTAATCCGTTGAAAACGCTGGGATCATGAAAAAGCCGGCGTTCGCGTTCTGCGGCCTCCGCGCAACAGTCGGCGATGAAACGCCGCGCGCAGGTCGCGCGTTAAGATAGTTGGGAGGGCGCCAAACCTAGTGTGGCGGTTCAGGGGAGCGTGCGATGTGGGGTGTGCAGCCATTGCGCCGCGGCGCGATTGCGATCACGCTCGTTGCTTGCGTCGGGCTCGCGGCGGCGCAGACGGGCCGGCGCGTCGGCGACACGGATGCTTCGGCGATGGACGAGACCACCGGCAGCGTCGCGTCCCCCGGCGGCAGGCGCGCGGAGCTTGCGCTCAGCGACGAGCAACGCGGCCGCATCTATGAGAGCGTGATGCACATCTCGGATGCGCCGGTCGCCCGGGCGCCGGCGCCCGCGCTCGCCGACGCGTTGCCGAGCGGCGTGGCGATGCAGGATTTGCCCGCCAGCGTGACGCGGGAAATTCCGCTCGTGCGCGGCCACAAATTCGTGAAGTTCGACGACCGCATCGTGGTGGTCGATCCGGCGAGCCGCGTGGTCGTGGCCATGATCCCGCGCTACAAGCTGCTGCCATAGCTTCTCTTCAAACCCGCTAACGGGTGCCGCATCGCTGCGTGCCGCAAGAATTGCGTGCGCGCCGAGCGTGTCGCGGTCGCGCTGGCATCGGGCAAGACGGCGGCCTATCATCGCCGTCGAGCTTTCTCCACGACACAATCCCTGCATCCACAAGGAGGGTTTCGCGATGATGACGTTGTATTACGCCCCGGGGGCGTGCTCGATGGCCGCGCACATCGTGCTGGAAGAGAGCGGCGAGAAATATCAGCCGCAGAAGGTGGACCTGGCCGGCGGCGAGCAGCGCACGGACGCCTACCTCAAGATCAACCCGCAGGGGCGCGTGCCCGCGCTGCGGCTCGACAACGGCGAGCCGCTGGCCGAGAACACCGCCATTCTGCCTTATCTCGGCAAGCGCTTCGGGCTGTGGCCGAGCGAGGCGTTGGCCGAGGCCAAGGCGCTCTCGCTGATCGGCTTCTTTGCCGCCAGCGTGCATCCCGCGCACGCCCATGTCGGCCGGCCCGAGCGCTACGCGGCCGACCCGTCGGCATTTCCCACGCTCAAGGAGACGGGCCTCAAGACCTTCCACAACTACTTAAAGCAGATCGACGGCAGGCTCGCCGGGCGCGAATGGTTCGGCGACCAATATTCCGTGGTCGATCCCTATGGTTTCGTCTTCTACACCTGGGGCGTGCGCCGCGAGCTGCCGATGGCAGAGCTCAAGAATTACACCGCGTTCAAGGATCGCATGCTCAAGCGCCCCGCCGTCACGCGCGTCGTCGAGGACGAGAAGGTCAAGGTCTGATCGCGCCGCGCCCTGCTGAGGCGCAATTTGAAATGAAAATCAGCGTAAGCGGCGAACTCGGTCTCCTCCCTCCCCCTTGTGGGGGAGGGTTGGGGAGGGGGGTAGTGCGTGATGGCACACTAGCGCCTCGCTCTCACGACCCCCCACCCCTAACCCCTCCCCAGCCGGCTGCGGGCTTGCCCGCTTCCGGCAAATCTTAAAGTGACCAAACCCCGGCGGGCCGGGGTTTGGTTGGGGAGGGGAGCGCACCGAGTGCGCGGCTCATTATCCTTCAAACACAAACGAGCACGCTCTGCGCTGTGTGAGCTGCGTCACGCTCGGCTCGGCAAATGCCTTCTATCGTGATGCGGTCACCGAGCGATCGGTGATGGCGGTAGGTCGGTCGCCTGCCGCCGCCCCTCTTGGGCGTTTCCTCCCTCGACTTGGCCCCGTTGGCTTTTAGCCGGCGGGGCCTTTTTCGTCGCGAGTCGTTCCGGATCGCGACTCGTCATGCCCGGGCTTGACACCGCAAGTCGGGTTTACCCGACTTGCGCGCCTAATATGCAGAACTCGGGCAAGCCCGAGTTCTGTCGGCATCCATCGAAAAGAAGCACTTCATTCAAGATGATGGATTGCCGGGTCAAGCCCGGCAATGACGGCGGATAGGTGCGTGTCTACGGCCGTCGAGCTTTGCAAAAAAAAACGCGCCGGCCGAAGCCGGCGCGACCTGGCATGTGGTGACGATGCGCCCTCAGTCCCGCAGGCTCGGGGCGTCGGGAACCTTTTTCCAATGGGTCAGGCTTTCCGCGATGATCTTGGTCGACTGCAACGCCGCCTGGCTCAAGGTGGCGTACTCGACGATCTCGCGTTGCACGCGCGCGGCCTCGCTTTGCAGCGTGTCACGCAACGTCTGCAACTCGGTGATGAGCTTGTCGATTTCCTGCACCGACGTCCCTGTTACCCGCTGCAAGAGCTGGTTGATGTTGTTGGCCACCAGTTCGCTGTCGCTCTCCGGCTGGCGCCGAACGCCCACTACGTCGCGGCGGACGAATTCGCGGATTTCCCCTTCCACTTCCGTTTCCGCCGAGGTGTCGATTTCGGCGGGCTCACGCGTCTTGAGAAAGGTCATAGTCGGTACCCCCGTTCAGCGCCCCTGCGGGCAGAACTCCACCTAGCCAATAGCCGCACGAGAATGTGACGACTTCGCGGCCGAATGGAATCCGCGCCGTGACTTTTGCCCGGTCCCACCGCACGGGTAAGCGCGCCCGCGCCGGCATTTCCAGCTCGAGATGCGCCGCCTGTGCCCTCGCCCCGCGCTTTATGGCGGGGCGAGGGAGCGAACCGAGTTTGCCGCGCAGCTATTTCGCCGCCGTCTTCATCTTATCGTAGAGGTAAACGTAATCCTGCTTGTCGAGCGGCTTATGGCAATTGAAGCAGGCGCTGAGATTGGCGGCGGTGTTCACGGAGGTGCGGATGGTCATGGTGTCTCCCCCTTGGCTCTCGCCGCGCCCGGCCCGCTCTGCTCGGATTGAGCCCGCGCCGCGCGCCGAGCATATTCGAAACTTGGCTCACCGGTTGTAACATGCCGGT
>JAFAHL010000785.1 GCA_019237215.1 Hyphomicrobiales bacterium
CTTGGTCAACGCGCACAAGATGCTGCTCGCCAATGCGTCCCATGAGCTCAGAACGCCGCTCGCGCGGATCAGGCTCGGGCTCGAGCTGGTCGCGACGCATCCCGAACGCAAAGTCGAGCTCGAGCGGGATATCGCCGAGCTCGACCAGCTCGTGGACGAGATCCTGCTGGTGAGCCGCCTCGACGCCACCGAGCAGTTGGATGTTCGTGAGGACGTCGACTTGGCGGCGCTGGCGGCGGAGGAATGCGCGCGCTACGACGATTGCAGCGTCGAAGCAAAGCCGGTCATGGTGCGCGGGGACCCGATGCTGCTGCGCCGAATGATCCGCAACCTGGTCGAAAATGCCCACCTCCACGGCAAGCCGCCGATCGAAGTGACCGTCGCGAGGCAGAGTGACCGAGCGGTGCTCAACGTGCTCGACCATGGGGCGGTGATCGTCGAAGACGCGCGCGAGCGGCTGTTCTCGGCCTTCTACCGCATTCCAGGCCGACGCGGGACGAAGGGCAGCGGGCTCGGCCTCGCGTTGGTCAGGCAGATTGCACGCCGGCACGACGGCGACGTCACCTACGATCCCGAGCGAGGAAGCTCATTCACCGTGACGCTGCCGGCCAGCGCCTAGGGCGAGGCCTACGCGCTTGCGCCGGCCTCGGCCGCAAGCACGTCCAGCAGCAGGTCGAGCGCGGCCGCGGTGAAGGCATGCATGTTGCCGACGCGATCGCCGCTGCCGGTTTCGAGCGTGATCGCGCGCTCGGTTCGTCCGGCAACGGCGATGCAGCTGTGGCCGGCCGGATCGCCATATCGATTGCCGGCCGGGCCCGTCGCTCCGCTCTCGGCCACCGCCCACACCGCCGAGAAGCGTTGCCGCGCGGTCTGCGCCAACAGCAGCGCGTAGGGCTGCGTCGAGGCGCGCATGCCGAGGGTCGATATATCCGGCAGGTTCAGCAGCGCGCGCCGCGCCACCTGGGTATAGACGACGGCGCCTCCCAGGAAATAGGCGGACGCGCCCGGCAATGCCAGCAGCGCCGCCGCGATCAGGCCGCCGGTCGAGGATTCTGCCACGGCGATCGTCTCGCCGCGCTGCTTGAGAAGACGAGCGACTTTGTCGGCGCGTGCGATCAATTCCTGCATGGGGGTGCTTCTCCGTCTTGTCTCGCCGACGTGCGAACTTGCTCGCACCGTCGCGCCGCGCCTATAACAGCTCGAAAGCTCGTCGAGGACGTCGACCTCAAGCTCGGCCGATAGATCAGGCGCTCGCCTCCTATGGTCACAGCACGAGATGGGTGACAACACATGGCAAAAAAGCCCGCAGCCAAGAAGCGCAGCAGCAACGGGCGGCGCTACACCGATATCCTCTATGAGGTCAAGGATCACGTCGCGTGGGCGACCATCAACCGGCCGCGCGTGCTCAACGCCTTTCGCGAGCAGACCCTCGATGAGCTCATCGACGCGCTGAAATCCACCCGCGAGGACCCCGCCATCGCCTGTGCGGTCGTGACCGGCGCCGGCGACAAGGCGTTTTCCGCAGGCGGCGACTTCTACGCCATGAAGCGCCTCACCTGGGTGAACGGCGCCATGTGGAACGACCGCATGCAGGGTCTCGCCATGACCATCCGCGGCCTGCCGATCCCCGTCATTGCCATGGTCAACGGCTGGTGCATGGGCGGCGGCCACGAGCTCGCCTTGTGGTGCGATCTGGTCATTGTCTCGGAGAATGCCGTGCTCGGCCAAACCGGCGCCCGCGTCGGCGCCTGCCCGACCGTCGGCGCGACGCAATATCTGCCACGCATCATCGGCGAACGGCTGGCGCGCGAGATGATCTTCTGCGCGCGGCGCTTCACCGCGACAGAGGCCGTCGAAATCGGCCTCATCAACAAATGCGTGCCGCAGGCGAACCTGCGCAAGGAGACGCTGGCGTGGTGCGAGACCATCAAAGGCCATAGCCCGCAGACGCTGCGCATGACCAAGAAGAGCCTGAACTTCGAGTCCGATCTTCTTTACGCATCGTGGCAGCACGGCATGGAGTTGCTCGCCCATGTCTGGGGCTCGGAGGAAAGCCTCGAGGGCATGAATGCCTTCCTCGCCGGACGCAAGCCCGACTTCCAGAAATTCCGCATGCGCAACAAACGCGAGCTCGAAGATTATCTCGACGGCTGCGCCAAGGATCTCAACGCGCCGCCCTCCATGCGCAGGACATGACCATGAGCGAGAATGGCCCGCTCGCCGGGATCCGCGTGCTCGATCTGACGCGCATCCTGGCAGGCCCCCTCTGCACGATGATGCTCGGCGACATGGGCGCCGAGGTCATCAAGATCGAGCCGCCGGACAAAGGCGACGATACCCGCAACTGGGGACCGCCCTTCGTCGCCAGCGAGGCCGTCTACTTCCTCGGTGTCAACCGCAACAAGCGCTCGCTGACGCTCAACATGGCGGTTCCGGCGGGACAGAAAATTCTCGCCGGCCTGATCGAAAAGGCTGACGTTCTCATCGACAATTTCAGGTTGGGCACGCTCGAGAAATGGAGCTTCACCGACGCTTGGTTCGAGCGGCATGCGCCGCGCCTCGTGCGCTGCTCCATCACCGGCTACGGCTCGAGCGGCCCCAAGGCGCCGCTTCCCGGATATGACTTCATCCTGCAGGCCGAATCCGGTCTGATGAGCATTTGCGGCGAGCCCGACGGCAATCCGATGAAATACGGCGTGGCGATCGTCGACGTCTGCACCGGCATGCTCGCGTCCAACTCCATCCTC
>JAFAHL010000089.1 GCA_019237215.1 Hyphomicrobiales bacterium
GCGCCGGAATCACGCGCCACCACGCCCTCCATGCCGGTGCCGACGAACGGCGCCTCGGAGCGCACGAGCGGCACCGCCTGGCGCTGCATGTTGGAGCCCATCAAAGCGCGGTTGGCGTCGTCGTTCTCCAGGAACGGAATCAGCGCCGCCGCCACCGACACCAGCTGCTTCGGCGACACGTCCATGAAATCGACCTTGTCGGCCGGGACCATCTGCACGTCGCCGGCGTGGCGGCACACGATCATGTCCTCGGTGAAGCGCCCGCGATTGTCGATCGGAACGTTCGCCTGCGCGACCGTGTAACGCCCCTCCTCCATGGCCGAGAGGTAGACCACCTCGTCGCCGACGCGGCCGTCCTTAACCTTGCGATAGGGCGTCTCGACGAAGCCGTACTTGTTCACCCGCGCATAGGTGGCGAGCGAGTTGATCAGGCCGATGTTGGGACCTTCCGGCGTCTCGATCGGGCAGATGCGCCCGTAATGGGTCGGATGCACGTCGCGCACCTCGAAGCCCGCGCGCTCGCGCGTGAGGCCGCCGGGCCCGAGCGCCGAGAGCCGCCGCTTGTGCGTGATCTCGGAGAGCGGGTTGGTCTGGTCCATGAACTGGCTGAGCTGCGAGGAACCGAAGAACTCGCGCACCGCCGCCGCCGCCGGCTTGGCGTTGATCAGGTCCTGCGGCATCACCGTGTCGATATCGACCGACGACATGCGCTCCTTGATCGCGCGCTCCATGCGCAGGAGCCCGATGCGATACTGGTTCTCCATCAGCTCGCCGACCGAGCGCACCCGGCGGTTGCCGAGGTGGTCGATGTCGTCGATCTCGCCTTTGCCGTCGCGCAGATCGACCAGCGTGCGGATCACCGAGATGATGTCTTCCTTGCGCAGCACGCGCATGGTGTCGGGCGCGTCGAGGTCGAGCCGCATGTTCATCTTCACGCGGCCCACCGCCGAGAGGTCGTAGCGCTCGGAATCGAAGAACAGCGACTGGAACATGTTCTGCGCGGTATCGAGCGTCGGCGGCTCGCCTGGACGCATGACCCGATAGATGTCGAACAGCGCGTCCTCACGCGTCATGTTCTTGTCGACGCTGAGCGTATTGCGGATGTAGGCGCCGACGTTGACGTGGTCGATGTCGAGCAGCGGCAGTTCCTTGTAGCCGGCCTCGTTGATCGCTTTCAGCGTCTTCTCGGTGATCTCCTCGCCCGCTTCGGCGTAGATTTCCCCGGTCTTGGGGTTGACGAGATCTTCCGCGATATAATGACCGATCAGCTCCTGGTCGGTCATGCGCAGGGCCTTGAGCCCCTTCTCGCCGAGCTGGCGCGCCTGCCGCACCGTCAGCTTCTTGCCCGCCTCCAGCACGACCTTGCCGGAGTCGGCGTCGACGAGATCGTTGATCGCCTTGTATCCGCGGAAGCGGTTGGCATCGAAGGGCACGCGCCAGCCGTCCTTCTGGCGCTTGTAGATCACCTTGCGATAGAAGGTGTTGAGGATTTCCTCCGCATCCATGCCGAGCGCGTAGAGCAGCGACGTCACCGGGATCTTCCGGCGCCGGTCGATGCGCGCGTAGACGATGTCCTTGGCGTCGAACTCGATGTCGAGCCAGGAGCCGCGATACGGGATGATGCGCGCGGCGAACAGGAGCTTGCCCGACGAATGGGTCTTGCCCTTGTCGTGGTCGAAGAACACGCCCGGCGAGCGGTGCATCTGCGAAACGATCACGCGCTCGGTGCCGTTGACGACGAAGGTGCCGTTGTTGGTCATGAGCGGGATATCGCCCATGTAGACGTCCTGCTCCTTGATGTCCTTGACCGACTTGGCGCCCGTCTCCTCGTCGATATCGAACACGATGAGCCGCAACGTCACCTTGAGCGGCGCGGCATAGGTCATGCCGCGCTGGCGGCACTCGTCGACGTCGTATTTCGGCGGCTCGAATTCGTACTTCACGAACTCGAGCATCGAGGTGTTGGAAAAGTCCGAGATCGGGAACACGGACTTGAATACGGCCTGCAGGCCCTCGTCGGGCCGGCCGCCGAGCGGCTCGCGCACCAGCAGGAACTGGTCGTAGGACGCCTTTTGAACCTCGATGAGGTTCGGCATCTCTGCGACTTCCTGGATTTTCCCGAAAAACTTACGAACGCGCTTGCGACCGGTAAACGTCTGCGCCATCTCATCTCTCGCTTTGTCGAACCGTCGGGCCCGGGACGACTCTCCGGAAGGCCGCCATCCATCGCGACCATCAGGACAGCCGTCGAGACCCCGCGTCAGTGCGGCTCGGCCGACCGCCGAACCGCCATCTCCCTACCGCCGTCGGCAGAGATAGGGCGATTCCGGGATTTGCTCACCCCGGAACCAGTTGCGTTGACTTCACACTTACTTGAGTTCCACCTTGGCCCCGGCCTTTTCCAGCTGGGCCTTGATCTTCTCCGCCTCGTCCTTGCTCACGCCTTCCTTGACCGGCTTGGGCGCACCCTCGACCAGATCCTTGGCCTCCTTGAGGCCCAAGCCGGTGAGCGCGCGCACCTCCTTGATCACCTCGATCTTCTTGTCGCCGATGGCGGCGAGCACGGCGGTGAACTCGGTCTTCTCTTCGGCTGGCGCGGCGGCGCCGGCGGCGCCGGGAGCCGCGGCGACGGCGACCGCGGCCGCGGCCGACACGCCCCACTTCTCCTCCAGCATTTTCGCAAGGTCGGCGGCCTCGAGCACCGTGAGTTTCGAAAGGTCGTCGACGAGTCTCTGCAGATCAGCCATTGGACATCCTTTTAGTGTTCGAACCAGTCGAGTTTGCGGTTGAGCGTCACGCCGCCTCGCTCTTCGCCGCCTCGCTTTTGGCGGCATAGGCCTGGACCACGCGTGCGACCTTGGCCGCCGGCGCATTGACGACCTGCGCGATCTTGGTCGCCGGCGCCTGAACGAGGCCGACGATCTTGGCGCGCAACTCATCGAGCGAAGGCAGCGCCGCGAGCGCCTTGATGCCGTTGGCATCGAGGGCGGTCTTGCCCATCGCTCCGCCCAGGATCACGAACTTCTCGTTGGCCTTGGCGAAGTCGGCGGCGGCCTTGGGTGCAGCAACCGGATCGCCGGAATAGGCGATCAGGGTCGGCCCCTTGAGCAGGGGCACGATCACGGCTGCATCCGTGCCTTCGAGCGCGATCTTGGCGAGGCGGTTCTTCGCGACCTTCACCGCCGCGCCCGCGTGCTTCATCTGCTTGCGCAGCGTCTGCATCTGGGCGACGTTGAGGCCGGAGTAATGAGCCACGACCACGACGCCGGTGTCTTTGAAGACACCGTTGAGCGCCGTGACGAGCTCTTTCTTAGCCGCTCGATCCACTGCAAGCTCTTTCCGGTTGGCGGCCCGTCTTCACATCCGGAAACCGCCGGTTGCGACCTGCCGTCCTGACCTTGCGCTTAACAAACGCCGGCAGGACAGCGCTGCGGAAATCCTGCCCCCCAGGCGCGGGCGTACGCCGCACCGGGTTCTCGAGGTTCGAACCGGTCGCGGGGCTCTCGGCCCCAAAACGGTCTTCCCCGTCTGTGCAGGCGGCTGGCATTAAGCCGGGATCCGGCACCTGCAGTCTCGGACAGGACGGACTTCCGGAAACTGCCGGAAGACCCTGATGCGCCAAGAAATTTCGCGGTTGGCCTCCGCTCCTTTCAGATAAATCCCGCAGGATGTCCAAAAGGAATGAGGTCCTGACCGCCATGATTTCCTTGAAGCGCGCAAAGGCGCGCCGACAAACTGGGCCGGCACGCCCTAGGGCTCCTATGTAGAGGTTTCCACGGGTTTTGCAAGCAATAATCACGCCGATTGCCCCTGCACGGCCGGGAGGTCCAATTTTTATCTTGGGTCCAATTTTCGTCATGGGCGAGCGCTAGCAAAACCGTCGTCGCGACTCGAATGTCGAGCCGGCAAGCGGGGGCTTTGGGGATGCAGCAGAGATTGGGTGTGACCATCGCGGCCCTCGTGGCCGCAGCCCTCGTTCACGTTTCCAGTGCTGCCATGGCGCAGGGTGCGGGGCACTCCGATGTGCGGCAAATCGAGCTCACCGAGAAGCAGGTCCAGGGCGTGATCGCCGCGCAGAAGGATGTGGCGGCCATCTTCGACAAGCTTCAGGGGCCGCCACCGGACGAGTTGCCGCCGAAAGTCCTCGCCGAGCTTGACGCCGCCGCCAAGAAGCACGGCTTCAAGGATTTCAACGACTATGACGAGGTGGTCGGCAACATCACCATGGTGATGACCGGCATCGACCCCAAAACCAAGGCGTTCACCGAACCCGCGGCCGCGATCCAAAAAGAGATTGCCGACGTCACCGCCGACAAGACAATTCCAGCGCAGGACAAGAAGCAAATGCTGGAAGAGCTCAACGAGGCGCTGAAGTCGGCGCAGCCCATTCAATTTCCGGGCAACATCGAGCTCGTGAAAAAATACTACGACAAGATCGATGCCGGGCTTAACTAGCGGCCCATGATTCGCTCTCCGCTTCGGTAGAACCGAGAACGGGCGGACGAGACCGCCTGCGCCGATTTGCTCCGCCGCCGCGCTCACCCGTTGCTGCCCGAACGGTCCGCAAGTGATAAGAAGGCGGGCACGCAAGGGAGACCGCGAGGGAGCAAAATGGCATCGAGCGCCAACCGCATCCTCACCACCCACGTGGGCAGCCTGGTGCGGCCCCCGCAGCTGATCGAGTTCCTGCACAAGATCGAGGATCGAGCCCCCTACGACAAAACCGCCTACGAGGCCGCTCTGAAGGACGCGATCGACACGGTCGTGCGCCAGCAGGCCGAGGCGGGCATCGACATCGTCAGCGACGGCGAGTTCAGCAAGGGCCGCAACTGGGCCTTTTACGTGCATGACCGCCTCAGCGGCGTCGCCAGCCGGGCGCTGACCCCGCAAGAGGCCAAGGATCCCATGGCGGCCGTCGGCGGCGGGCAGGACCGCGTCGCCTTTCCCGAATTCTATGCGGAATACGATCGCGCTTCGGGCCTGAACAAGCGGCTCGGCGCGCGCTTCGTGGTCAACGGCGAGCTGCGCTACTCGGACGTGCAGGTCAAGCGCGACATCGCCAATCTCAAGGCTGCGGCGGCCAAAGCGAAGGTCGCGGACGCCTTCCTGCCGGTCGTCGCGCCGGCGAGCGCGTTGCCGAACGCGAAGAACGAGCATTACCCGGATGAACGCAGCCTGCTCTGCGCGCTCGCCGACTGCCTGCACCAGGAATACAAGGCCATCGTCGATGCCGGCCTCTACCTGCAGATCGACGACGCCTTCCTGCCGTACATGCACGAAAAAATGGTGCCGCCGATGACGCATGCCCAGTATCGCGAATGGGCGCAGTTGCGCATCGACGCGCTCAACCGCGCGCTCAAAGGCATTCCCCAGGAGCGTTCGCGCTATCACATCTGCTGGGGAAGCTGGAATGGGCCGCACGCCTTCGACGTGCCGATGAAAGACATCGTCGACCTGATGCTGCAGGTGAACGTCGGCGCCTATCAGTTCGAGGCTGCCAATCCGCGCCACGGGCACGAATGGGTGGTCTGGCGATCGGTCAAGCTGCCTGCGGGCAAGGTGCTGATCCCGGGCGTCATCAGCCATGCCACCAATATCGTCGAGCATCCCGAGCTGGTGGCGCAGCGCCTCGTGCGGCTCGCCAATATCGTCGGGCGCGAGAATGTCATGGGCGGCACCGATTGCGGCTTTGCGCAAAGCCCGTTTGCGCAGCGCGTTCATCCCACCATCATGTGGGCGAAGCTTCGCTCGCTCGCGGAAGGCGCCAAGCTCGCAACGGATGAACTCTGGGGCGCCCGTTCGGCGGCCTGAAACCTCGCCATGGTTCAACCGGGAGAGGCAAGCACACGCGTCGCGCCGACGGCTGCGTTGACGGTCAAAGCGGTCGAGCGGCTCGTGGGAAGCGGCACGCGCTTCGCCTACGCGGTCAAGGCCGGACCTTGGATTTTCCTCAACGGCCACGAGGCGTTCGATTTCGAGCGCGGGCTCGCTCCCGCGGTCGCAGGCGCGAGCGGACACCGCTTGCGCGGCCGTCCGCCGCTGCGGCGCGAAGCCGACTACATCCTCCAACGCATGCGCACCATCCTCCAGGAGTTCGGCAGCGATCTGGCGAACGCCGTGCGCGTCGATCAGTACTATACCGGCGGGCAGGCGGTGCACGCCTATCACCTGGCGCGCTTTGCCGAGTTCGGCGGCTACATTCCGCCCAGCACGTCGATCATCATGCCGCGGTGCTTCACCGCGCGCACCAACATCCACACCTCGATGATCGCC
>JAFAHL010000351.1 GCA_019237215.1 Hyphomicrobiales bacterium
TACGGCCCGGCGCAGGTGCTGTTCGACATCTGCCTGCGCGTCGGAACGGGCGAAGTCGTCACGCTCCTCGGCCGCAATGGAATGGGCAAGACCACCACCATTCGCACCCTCATGGGTCTGTTGCCCGCCTGCGGCGGAAGTGTCGCCTTCGAGGGCGTCTCCCTCATCGGGCTGCCGCCTTATCGGATCGCGCAGGCGGGCCTCGGCTTGGTTCCCGAGGGTCGGCAGATCTTTCCCACCCTCACGGTCGAGGAGAACCTGATCGCGACCGCGGCTTCGCGCCTTGCCGTGACGCGATGGACGCTCGAGCGCGTCTACGATTTTTTCCCCCAGCTCGCGGAGCGGCGCGGCCACCTGGGCAATCACCTCTCCGGCGGCGAGCAGCAGATGCTGGCGATCGGCCGCGCCCTGATGACTAATCCCAAACTACTCATCCTCGACGAGGCGACCGAGGGGCTGGCGCCGTTGCTGCGGCTTGAAATCTGGAAATGCCTTGCGCGCTTGAAGGCGCAGGGCCAAGCCATTCTCCTCGTCGACAAGCATCTCGCCGCGCTGCTGAAGCTCGCCGACCGACACGCGATCATCGAGAAGGGGCAGGTGGTGTGGTCGGGCACGTCGGCGGCTTTGGCGGCCGACCCGACTATTACACAGCGCTATCTGCAGGTGTGACGCGAGAGTGAATGGCCTCGGCCGCGAACTCGCTCTGGCGGGCATCGGCAACCCACGACGTCATTTGCGGCTCTATTGATCCGCCGCGCGAGCGCTCGGCTTCTGCGAGCAGGCGTTTCTCATAGCGCAGGATCAGCGCCGGCATCGCCAGCACGATCGATGCCGCGGCGAGCCCCAGGACGACTGCGGCCGGCGAAGCCACGTGCGCAAATGCCTCGCCAAACGAGTAGGACGCGAGACCGTAGCAGACGATCCACGCGGCCGCCGCCGTCGAGCTGGCAAAATAGAAATTATGCTGCGCCATGGAGTTCGTGCCGGCAAGCACCGCGGCCATGTTGCGCAGAAACGGCAAAAAGCGAGCAACGAAAACGAACCTGCCGCCATAGCGCACGAACAGCAACTGACCGATTCGTATGCGTCCTTCCGTGAACCCGAGACGAGCGCCATGTCGCATCAACAGCTGATGCCCGAATCTCCGACCGATCCAAAAGCCGACGACCTCGCCCAAAATTGCCGCGCCGATTCCGGCGGCGATCAAGGACCAGATGTCGAGGTGGTGGGTTCTGGCGGCGAAAAATCCGGCCGCGATCAAAGACGCCTCGGCAGGCAGCGGAAACCCCACGCTTTCAAGCGCGATGAATGCTGCAACCAGCCAGATGCCGTAGATTGATACGAACTCAGCCAATTTCGTATCCCCCGACTCAGGCAACGACATACGCCTTGAGTGGCGATTCTATGATGGCTTTGCGTCGCGCGCACGCGGACTGGCACCGCGGAACCCAAAATCAAGCCCGAATCCTTTCAGGTGTGGCCGGCAGGCCACATTCGCCTCAACCGAGCGAAATCACCTGCGCGTCCATGTGGTTCCCGACGACTTCCGGGCGGGAACATGCACGGATCAATGCGGCCCACGTGCTGGATAAACCGCGTGGCGTCAGTGCTCGCCGAGGAACTGCTTTGCCGCCTCTACGGCTTCCGCGCCGAGATCGTTGTGCCCGATGCCGGCGAAGCGCACGAAGCGTTTGGGGGCGTTGATCAAGCCATAGAGGCGCTCGGCCAATGCCATCGGCACGATATTGTCGCGCTCGCCGTGCAACACCAGCACCGGTGCCGTGACCTTGCCGATGCGCAAATCCGAACGGAATTGATCCTTCATCAACAGCCCTACCGGCACGAACCAATATCTTTGCGCCCCGACATCGGCGGCGGAGGTAAAAGGGGATTGCAGGATGAGATGACCGACCGGCTGTTGGGCCGCGAGCGCGACCGCAACGCCGGTTCCAAGCGATTCGCCCCAGAGCACGATGCGCTCCGCCGGGTAACGCGCGCGCGTGAAGGCATAGGCCGCCAAAGCGTCGTTGAGGAGGCCCGCTTCGGTCGGCGCGCCGCTCGATCCGCCATAGCCGCGGTAGCTGAGCGCCACGAGGCCGGTGCCGTCCGCGGTGAGCGCGCGGAAGCGATCGACCCGTCCGCGCAGCGAGCCGCCGTTGCCGTGGAAATAGAGCACCACCGGCTTGTCTGCGCGCGGCGGCACGTGCCAGACGATCACGCGCTCGCCGTCGGCGGTGTCGAGCACGACCTCTTGCGCCTGCGGCAAGCCGGCCACGGCGGGCGCCGTGCGAAAGCGCTCGGGAAAATACTGCATCGCGCGTTGCGTGACATAGAGCAGCGCGACGATGGAGCCATAGCCGAGGAGCGCGAAGATCACGAGCCACTTCAGGGTGTTCATCGGCCCGTCATAGCACGGCGCCTTTACAGACATCTGTCAAAGCTTACAGTTGCCCCCAGGGATCGACACGACGCGGAAAAGGCAAGAATGAATTCCTCGCAGGTGCGCCGGATGATCGCCGCCGGCCTGATCGGCAACGTGCTCGAATGGTACGATTTTGCGATCTACGGCTATTTCGCCACCGCGATCGGCCGCCACTTCTTCCCGCACGAGGATGCGGTGGCCCAGCTGCTTTCGGCCTTCGGCGTGTTCGCGCTCGGCTATTTGATGCGGCCCGTCGGCGGCGTGGTGATCGGCCACATCGGCGACCGTTTCGGGCGGCGCGCGGCGCTCACCTTCTCGGTCGCCGCGATGGCGATCCCGACCTTCCTGATCGGGCTGCTGCCGGGATATGCGACGCTCGGGCTGCTGGCGCCGATCGCGCTGACGTTCTTGCGCATGGTGCAGGGACTTTCGGTCGGCGGTGAATACACCAGCTCGATGGTATTCCTGGTCGAGCACGCGCCGGACGGCCGGCGTGGCCTGATGGGCGCGCTGGCGTCGTCCGGGGCTGGCGGCGGCACCCTGCTCGGGTCGGCCGTCGGCGCGGGCTTTGCGGCGTCGATGTCGGATGCAACGCTCGAGGCCTGGGGTTGGCGCATCCCGTTCCTGCTCGGCCTGGTGGTGGGAATCGCCGGTTACC
This sequence comes from Hyphomicrobiales bacterium, assembly GCA_019237215.1. Taxonomy (GTDB): domain Bacteria; phylum Pseudomonadota; class Alphaproteobacteria; order Rhizobiales; family Xanthobacteraceae; genus VAZQ01. The sequence continues at coordinate 3,081 of JAFAHL010000351.1, forward strand.
TTCTGCGTCGGCATGTGCTGGATACCGTCCCCACGGAGCGGCGCCAGCGCGCTCCGATCGTTGAAACCCTGCACGACCACTGGCCGATCGTCCTTGGCTTCGCCGGGCTCTCGGTATTCAACGCCGTCGGTTTCTACGTCGGCTTCGTCTACCTCGTGAGCTGGCTGCAGACCGCCGACGGCATTGCGCCCGCGCGCGCGCTCGAGATCAACTCGTTGAGCATGGCGCTGCTGTTGCCGGTCGTGATCGCCACCGGCCTGTTGACCGACCGCATCGGGCGCAAGCCCGTTCTCATGCTGGCCTGCATTCTCGGCTTCGTCGGCGCCCTGCCCGTGTTCCTGCTGCTGAACCATCCGTCGGCACTGTTGGCGCAGCTCGGACAGCTCGGCCTCGTTTCGATGATCGGGCTCTATGGCGGCGCGCAGCCCACCATCATGGTGGAGACGGCGCCGCTACCGGTGCGCTGCACGGCGGTGGCGCTCGGCTACAACCTCAGCCTCGGGGTCATCGGCGGCCTCACCCCGCTGGTCGCGACCTGGCTGGTCGATCGCACCGGCGATGAGATCACTCCGGCGTTCATGATCATGGCCGCGGCCGCGGTCACCTTCGCGACGCTGCTGTGGTTTCGCGAGACTTATCGCACCCCGTTCATCGGAGGAAGTTCCGGCGCGACCGCGGCCTACGCGTGATGCGTCGCCGGGGAGAGCGCGCGCGGTCGGTTCCTGCCGTCAAAGCCGCAAGGCGGCTTCGGGCGGCGTGAATTTGAGCTTCAGCGCTTCGGCGACCGCGCGGTGCGTGATCATGCCTTCGTAGACGTTGAGCCCGCGGCGCAGATGCTCATCTTCGCCGAGCGCGCGGCGGTAGCCTTTGTCGGCGAGCGCCAGCACAAAGGGCAGCGTCACGTTGTTGAGGGCGAAGGTCGACGTGCGGGCGACCGCGCCCGGCATATTGGTGACGCAATAGTGCACGACGTCGTAGACGATGTAAGTCGGCACCGAATGCGTCGTCGGCCGTGACGTCTCGGAGCATCCGCCTTGATCGATGGCGATGTCCACGATGACGGAGCCCGCCTTCATCGCCTTGACGGTGTCGGCGGTGATCAGTTTTGGCGCTGCGGCGCCCGGGATCAGCACCGACGCGATCACGAGATCCGCACGGCGGCACAGCGTCTCGATGGCATCGCTGGTGGAAAACACCGTGCGCACCCGGGCGCCGAGTTGGTTCGCGATCCGGCGCAGCACCTCGGGGTTGCGGTCGATGACGGTCACCGTCGCGCCCATTCCCGCGCTGATCAGGGCCGCGTGGCTGCCGGCGACGCCGCCGCCGAGGATCACGACGTCCGCCGGCGGGACGCCGGGAACGCCGCCGAGCAGCACCCCGCGGCCGCCGTTTTCCTTCTCCAGGCAACGCGCGCCGACATGCGGCGCCATGCGGCCCGCGACCTCCGACATCGGCGTCAACAGCGGGAGCGTGCCCTGCGGTGACGTCACCGTCTCGTAGGCGATGGCGATGACGCCCGACGCCACGAGGTCGGCGGTCTGTTGCGGGTCGGCCGCCAGATGCAAATAGGTGAAGAGGACTTGGCCGGGTCTGAGCTTCTTGCGCTCCGGCGCGAGCGGCTCCTTGACCTTCACGATCAGCTCGCTGCGCGCATAGACCGGATCGGCGTCGGGCACGATCTCGGCTCCGACCGAGCGGTAATGGGCATCGGCAATGCCGGCTCCCAGTCCGGCGTCCTTTTCGACGAGGACGTGGTGGCCGTTGCGGGTGAGCTCGCGCACCGTCGAGGGCACCAGGCCCACCCGATACTCGCTGTCCTTGATTTCCTTCGGCACGCCGATCAGCATTTTTGCGATTCCGAATGTCACCTACCGCGCCGCTCCGAACATCGGATTCGGGCGCGCAAAGTCTACGTCTCGGGCGCCCTTGTGGCCACTCCCGAGCATTCGCCGCTCCCTTCGTCACCAGTCGGCGCTGCTTGATTTCCGCCATCGGGTCGCGTTCCTTAACGTCCGTCGGTTCAGTCAAGCGAGGAGCGCCAGGTGAGTGAGGATCCCTACGCTGTGCTGGGCGTGAAGCCGGAGGCGACGCAGGAGGAGATCCGCAAGGCCTATCGTGGGCTGGCGAAAAAGCTGCACCCGGACCTCAATCCCGGCGACCGGCAAGCGGAGGAAAAGTTCAAGCAGATCTCGGCGGCCTATGACATCGTCGGCGATGCCGAGAAACGGGCGCGCTTCGACCGCGGCGAAATCGATGCCGCCGGAAACGAACGGCCGCGCGAGCGCTATTACCGCGATTTCCACGGTGCCGACGCGGAGCCGCATGTTTACAGCAGCAGCGGCGGCTTCGCCGATTTCATGGACTCGGAGGATATCCTCAAGGAAATGTTCGGGCGCGGCGGTGGCGAAGGCCGAATTCGCCTGCGCGGGCAGGACGCCCTCTACCGCCTGCCGGTCGAATTCCTGGAAGCCTTGAACGGCGCCACCAAGCGGATCACGTTGCCCAACGGCGGCACCCTCGACGTCGTCATTCCGGCCGGCACCCGAGACAAACAGGTTCTGCGGCTGCGCGCAAAGGGCGGGCCGGGACTCGGCGGAGGTCCGCCCGGCGACGCGCTGGTCGAGATCGACGTCGAGCCGCACAAGTTCTTCACCCGCAAGGGCGACGACATCCATCTCGAATTGCCGATCAGCCTGCCCGAAGCGGTGCTCGGGGCGAAGCTCGACGTGCCCACGCCGAGCGGACCGGTGCGCATGACGGTCCCCAAGGGCGCCAACACGGGAACGGTACTCAGGCTAAAGGGCAAGGGCGCGCCGCGCGGCGACAAGAGTCATGGCGACGAATACGTGACCCTCAAGATTGTTCTGCCGCAGCAGCTCGATCCGGAAATCGAGGAATTCGCGCGGCGCTGGCAAGCGGGGCAAAGCCAAAATCCCCGCCGGCATCTGGAGGCTTGAATGATCTCGGTTCAGGAATTTCTGATCCGCGCCCGCCTGGAGCATCACTCGCTCGAAGCCTGGATCTCGGCCGGCTGGCTCGTTCCCCCGCAAACCGAGCCGGAGCTGATGTTCTCCGACGTCGACCTCGCGCGCGCCCAGCTCATTCGCGATCTGCGCGAGGACTTCGGCGTCAACGATGAAGGCGTCTCGGTCATCCTGCATCTCGTCGATCAGATGCACGGCTTGCGCCGGAGCATGCAGGGCTTGCTCGACGAAATGCACGCCCGCGCAAGGCCCGCCGATGAAGGATGATGGGTTTCCGCGCCGGCTGGGCGGCCGCCACTGGGCGTATATTCGCGCGCACGCGTATTGAGGCATGCCCGGCGAGCGAGGACATGCCGTCCACGCATTTTGATTCGGTCGCTTACAGCGCCTTGACGATCTCTTCCGTCATCTTCTTGGCGTCGCCGAACAACATCATGGTGTTGTCGCGGTAGAACAGCGTGTTGTCGATGCCGGCGTAGCCCGAGGACAGCGAGCGCTTGGAAAACATCACCGTGCCGGCTTTCCACACTTCCAACACCGGCATGCCGTAGATCGGCGAGGACGGATCTTCCTTTGCCGACGGATTGGTCACGTCGTTCGCCCCGATCACGAAGGCGACGTCCGCTTGGCCGAATTCGGAATTGATGTCGTCGAGCTCGAACACCTCGTCGTAAGGGACGTTCGCCTCCGCGAGCAGCACGTTCATGTGGCCGGGCATGCGGCCGGCGACCGGATGGATGGCATATTTCACCTCGACGCCTTCCTTCTTGAGTCGGTCCGCCATTTCACGCAGCGCATGTTGCGCTTGCGCCACCGCCATGCCGTAGCCGGGCACGATGATCACCTTGCCGGCGTTCTTCAATATGAAGGCGGCGTCCTCGGCGGAGCCCTGCTTCACCGGCCGCTGCTCTTTGCCGGCCGGCCCCGCGACCTCGCCGCCGAAGCCGCCGAGGATCACGGCGATGAAGCTGCGGTTCATGCCCTTGCACATGATGTAGGACAGGATCGCGCCCGAGGAGCCGACCAGCGCGCCCGTGATGATGAGTGCGGAATTCCCGAGCGTGAAGCCGATGCCGGCCGCGGCCCAGCCGGAATAGGAATTGAGCATCGAGATCACCACCGGCATGTCGGCGCCGCCGATCGGGATGATGATGAGCACGCCGAAGGCAAAGGCGGCGAAGGCCAGCAGCCAGAAGGCGAGATGGCTTTCGGCGCGGGCGAACAAGACGATCAGCACGATGATGGCAAGCGCCAGCGCGATGTTGATGGCGTGGCGGGCGGGAAGGATGATGGGCGCGCCGCTCATGCGGCCGGAGAGTTTCAGGAACGCAATGACCGAGCCGGTGAAGGTGACGGCGCCGATGGCGACGCCGAGCGACATCTCGACGAGGCTCGACTTGTGGATCGCGCCGACGCTACCGATGTCGAACGCCGCCGGCGCATAGAGCGCGCCTGCCGCCACCAGCACCGCCGCCATGCCGACCAGCGAATGGAACGCCGCGACCAGTTCCGGCATCGACGTCATCGGCACGCGGCGCGCAATCACCGCCCCCGTGCCGCCGCCGATCGCCATCCCGACGACGACGAGCGCCCAGGCGCCGATGTCGGCGGGAGGGTGCGACGCCAGCGTGGTGACGATGGCGATCGCCATCCCGATCATGCCGAACAGGTTGCCCCGCCGGCTGGTTTCGGGACTCGATAGCCCACGCAGCGCCAGGATGAAGAGAACGCCGGCGGCAAGGTAAAGCAGCGCGACGACATCGGCGGACATCGGCTGGCTCACTTCTTCTTCTGGTACATGCCGAGCATGCGTTGCGTCACCAGGAACCCGCCGAAAATGTTGACCGAAGCGAAGACGAGCGCGATGAAGCCGAGAACGCGCGCCCAGATCGGCCCGTCGTCGCCAGTCACGAGCGCAACCCCGACGGCGAGCAGCGCGCCCACCACGATCACGGACGAGATCGCGTTCGTCACCGACATCAACGGCGTGTGCAAGGCCGGCGTCACCGACCACACCACGTAGTAACCCACGAAGATCGCAATCACGAAGATCGAGAAGCGGAACACGAATGGATCGACCGTCCCGTTGCTCACGGCGTGCATGGCGCCGCCCGAGGCCGCCGCGATGATGTCGAGCTGGGCGAGAGTAAAGTCTCGGGCCGCGTCGATCGCGGCGAAGCTGCCAGTTGGGATGATCAGCATCACAGGCTCCTTGATGTGCCGATTCCGCGGCTCTTGTCTTTTGATTGAGTCATGCGCGGGCAGAAGCGTGTCGTTAAGGGCGTTCACGCCCGTCTTCGACGGGCTATGGACGCGCGTAAACGCGCTTGTGACCCGCGCATCCATCTTCTTTGCAAGAAGATCTTACGAAGAGGATGGATTGCCGGGTCAAGCCCGGCAATGACGCTTAGGCTCGCGCCACAACGCGCGCTCACGCGGCACTCTTGGGCGCGAAGCTTGGATGAATGACGGCGCCGTCGCGCGTGAGCGCGGTCGCCTTCACGATCTCGTCGTCCCACTTGACCGCAAGCGCTTTCGCGTTCTTGTCCACCAGAATTTCCAGGAAGGCGAAAAGGTTCTTGGCATAGAGGCTCGACGCGGACGCGGCGATGCGACTTGGCACGTTGCGATGACCGACGATCTTGACGCCGCCCGCTTCCACCACTTCGCCCGCCTTGGCGAGTTCGCAATTGCCGCCGCGCTCGACCGCGAGATCGACGATCACCGAGCCCGGCCGCATCGAGGCGACCATGTCCTTGGAGATGAGCCGCGGCGCCAGCCGGCCCGGGATCAGCGCCGTGGTGATCACGATGTCCTGCTTCTTGATGTGCTCGGCGACCAGCGCGGCCTGCTTGGCCTGATAGTCCTTCGACATTTCCTTGGCGTAGCCGCTCGCGGTCTCGGCTTGCTTGAATTCCTCGTCCTCGACGGCGATGAACTTGGCGCCGAGGCTCTCCACCTGCTCCTTGGCCGCCGGGCGCACGTCGGTGGCGGTGACGATGGCGCCGAGCCGGCGCGCGGTCGCGATCGCCTGCAGGCCGGCGACGCCGGCGCCCATGATGAAGACCTTCGCCGCCGGCACCGTGCCGGCCGCCGTCATCATCATCGGCAGCGCGCGGCCATACTCGGCGGCGGCATCGATGACCGCCCGGTAGCCCGCGAGATTGGCCTGGCTCGAGAGCACGTCCATGACCTGCGCGCGGGTGATGCGCGGCAACAGCTCCATCGCGAAGGCGGTGATGCCGGCATCGGCCATCGCCTTGAGCGCGGCGTCCTCGCCATAAGGATCCATGATGGCGATGACGAGCGCGCCCCGCTTGTAGCCGGCAAGCTCGGAGGCGGCCGGTCGGCGCACCTTGAGCACCACGTCGGCATCCTTGAGGGCGCCGTTGGTCACGGTTGCGCCGGCGGCGGTGAACTCGGCGTCGGGAATGCCGGATTTTAATCCGGCGCCCGGCTCGACGGCGACATCGGCGCCGAGCCCTTTCATCTTCTTGACCGTTTCCGGCGTCGCCGCGACCCGGTCTTCCGCTGGGTCGATCTCACGCGCGACCGCAATGCGCATTCACCGCCTCCTCGTGACCGGCGATTAAGCTCCGCTTCAGCCACCGGAAGCAAGGGCGAGCGCGATCAGCGAGAGCATTACCATGATAACGCTCGGCAGCCTCGCCCCGCTCAAAAAACCGTGCGCCGCCACGATGGTCGCGATCACGAAGATCGCAAACGCCAGCAGCCAGTGACCGGCAACGGCACCGATCGCCAGTCCCAGGACAATGTTGGCGACATGGGCACCGCCGACGAGGATCAAATGAACGAAACGGTCGTACATCGCCACGTGCGCGGGAAGGTTGTTGCCCTGCGCCGTCGCATATTCGACCTGCCCGTGGTCGGCCATTCGCTCCTCCACTCTTGCACCGGTCCGGCAGGCGGGGATTAGCGCAATTGCTGTGCGAGGGCAACGGCGGCAACCGAAGTCGCCCCATCCGCCGTTTCGAGCAGGAGCTTTGCGACGTGGTTGCGACGCGACGATGACGCCTTGGTTGGCGCCGAGGTTTTCAACGCTCGAACGCCGACTTGTCGAGGCCGACGGCTGCCAGCGCCGCGGTCTGCCGATCGGTGACGCGGCGAATCGAAAAATCCTCGATGGCCTCGTTGAACAGCTTGTGGAAATTGAGCTCGGCGCGCAGATGCAGAAATACCGCACCGAGCCCGATCGCGGCCCGGTCCATGAACACGAATTCGCGCGGCACCGTTACCGGGCCGCGCTGCTTGAGCGCCTGATGCACCCGGAACGCTTCGCGCCGACCGTATTCGGCCGGCTTGACGCCGTCGGCGAGGCTGCGCACCCGGTCGTCCAGCAACGGTCCATAGATGAAGCGCGCCCAGATATTGAGCGCGTCGATCAATTCCCGATTGAGTCGCTTGAAGCCCCAAGTCTCGTAGGCGCGAACGATGAGATCGGCGTCGGATCGCAAGAGCCCGTGATAGAGATCGACCACCCCGCCGACGAATTTCGGCGGGAAGATGCGGATGCAGCCGTAATCCAAGAGATTGATGCCGGCAGGCCGGCCGGCCACATCGAACACGGTGTAGTTGCCGAGATGCGGATCGCCGTGGATCACGCCATAGCGGCTGAACGACCACCACCAGGCCGTGAACATCGCGGTGCCGAGCCGGTTGCGGCTGGCGAGGTCGGCCTTGGTGTGTTCGAGCAGCCGGCGCCCATCGAGCCAGTCGAGGGTGAGGAGCCGACCGCTCGAGAGCTCCGGCCATACCCGCGGGACGCGGATTTGCTCGATGCCTTCGAGCATCTTGCGATAGAGCATGACGTGCTTGGCCTCGCGCCGGTAATCGAGCTCCTCGCGAATGCGCGCGCCGATTTCCTTGGCGATCTCGGTGGTGTCGATCACCGGATCCATGCGCCGGTGGATGGCGAAGATCAGCTGCAGCTGGCGCAGATCCGCCTCGACCGCCGACTGCATGTCCGGATATTGCAGCTTGCAGGCAAGCGCGGCGCCGTCGTGGGCGCGCGCGCGATGCACTTGCCCGAGCGAAGCGGCGGCGGACGGACGATGCTCGAAGTTTGCGAATTTTTTCTGCCAGTCGCGCCCGAGCTCGGCGGCCATGCGGCGCTTGACGAAGGCCCAACCCATGGGCGGAGCCTCGCTCTGCAGCTTCATCAGCTCGGCGGCGTATTCCGGCGGCAGCGCGTCGGGGATGGTGGCCATGAGCTGGGCCACTTTCATGATCGGACCCTTGAGGCCGCCGAGCGCCGCCGCAAGCTCGATGGCGTTCTTGCCGCGGTCGAGCGCGAGCCCGAACAGCCGCGCGCCGGCGATGCGTGCTGCGACCCCGCTCATGTTGGCGCCGACGCGCGCATAGCGGGCGGCGCGAGCGGAGAAGCGGTTGGCTTCGCGGTCGGTCATGAGTTTGCTCGACTGCCGATGCCGAGATAGATGGCGCTCGCGGGGCCTACCGGCCAGACGCATCGCAGATATTGTCCTCGATCCATCGTGCGAGGCCGTTCTCCTCGACCTCGCCCGCCGCGAGCGCGAGGATCATAGCGGTGGTCGCTGCGTTTGTTGACGGCCTTTGCCGCCCGCCGGCTCGAGACGTCCAAGATCATCGGCACGTTGGCGCCGCTCGGCCAATTCCAAACAATCTATTCCAGCCCTTCCAACTCGGTGATCATGCGCTCGATCACGCCGAGCCCGCCCTGCCAGAACGCGGGGTCGTGGGCGTCAAGACCAAAGGGCGCCAGTAGCTCGGAATGGTGTTTGGTGCCGCCGGCGGCAAGCATGTCGAGATAGCGCTCGGCAAACCCTTCGGCCGCCCGCTCGTAGACGGCATAAAGCGAGTTCACCAGGCAATCGCCGAAGGCATAGGCGTAGACGTAGAACGGGGCGTGCACGAAATGCGAGATATAGGCCCAGAAGGTCTCATAGCCGGGCTTGAGCTCGATCGCGGGACCGAGGCTCTCCTGCTGCACCTCGAGCCAGAGCGCGTTGAGGCGCTCGGCGGTGAGCTCGCCGCTCCTGCGTTCGGTATGGATATTGCGCTCGAAGGTATAGA
>JAFAHL010000513.1 GCA_019237215.1 Hyphomicrobiales bacterium
GTCAACGAATGCTGTGTCGATGATGCGCGCGAATTGCTCGAGGATGCCGGGCTCGGACACGAGCTTCGTCCCGATGTCCGTTGAGGTGACCGAGGATGCCGCGCTCGGCGGCAGGCTGCGGCTCAAGCAACCGAAACGGGGCCACCGGGTGGGCCATGACGCAATTCTGCTCGCGGCGGCATGTCCGGCGCGCGCGGGCGAGCGCGCGGTCGACCTCGGGGCCGGCGTCGGCGCGGCAGGACTGGCGCTGGCGCTTCGCGTCGAAGGCACCGAGGTCGTGCTGGTCGAGGTCGATGCGGGGCTGGCGCGGCTCGCAGCGCAGAACGCGCAACTCAACGGACTGAGCGCACGGGCGAGGTCGACGGCCCTCGATGTGGCAGCGCCGGCGCGGGCTTTCACGGCTGCCGGACTCGGACCTGAGTCGGTCGCCCACGTCCTCATGAATCCGCCGTTCAATGATCCGGCGCGGCAAAGAGTCTCCCCCGACGGTCGGCGTCGTCTCGCCCATACCGGGTCCGCCAGCACGCTTCCAGTGTGGATCAAAACCGCGGCGCGGCTGCTGCGTCCGCGCGGGACCCTCACGCTGATCTGGCGGGCGGACGGTCTTGCCGATGTGTTGCAAGCGCTAGCTCCGACCTTCGGCGGCGCGACCGTGCTGCCGGTGCATCCGGGCGAGGAGCAAGCCGCAATCCGCGTTCTGGTGCGGGCGACGAAGGCAAGCCGCGCCCCGCTCGCGCTGCTGGCGGGCTTCGTGCTCAACGATCGTTCGGGACGCCCGACTGCGCAGGCGGAATCGGTGTTGCGCGACGGCGCGGCGTTGCCGTTGAGCAAGATCTGAATGCGCCAGCGCCGGTGCGGCGTTGCCGGTGCCGTTGCAAGTTGATTGAGGTCAACTTGAGCGCAGCGCGCAGGCAGCCTAAGACGGGATGTGGCCGCGCCGGAATAAAGTTCCCGGCCATGCTAGAGTGAGGCGAAGGCTGCAACGACATGGCCGAGCAAAATATGTTCGAGCACCTGCAACAGCTGTTCGCGAGCGCGCGTGCGGCGCTGCGGCCGATCTTGCCGAAGTGGTTGCGCGGCGGCGTGCCGATCGTGCCCGTGGTGCGGCTCGCGGGGGTCATCGGCTTTTCGACTCCCTTAAAGCCCGGACTGACGCTCGCCACCGTTGCTCGGCCGCTCGAGCGCGCCTTCAAGATGCGCCATGCGCGCGCGGTCGCGCTGCTGATCAATTCGCCCGGCGGCTCGCCGGTGCAGTCGCACCTGATTTATCGGCGCATCCGCCAGCTCGCGGCCGAGAACACGCGTCCGGTGATCGTATTTGCCGAGGATGTCGCCGCCTCCGGCGGCTACATGATCGCCTGCGCCGGCGACGAGATCTTCTGCGATCCGTCCTCCATCCTCGGCTCCATCGGGGTGGTGGGCAGCTCGTTCGGCTTTCCCAAGCTGATGGAGAAGCTCGGCGTCGAGCGCCGGCTCTACGTGTCCGGCGAGCACAAGGCCATGCTCGACCCGTTCCTGCCGGAGAAGGCGGAGGACGTCGAGCGGCTCAAGGCGCTGCAGCAGGAAATCCATCAAGACTTCATCGGCCTCGTGAAGCGCAGCCGGGGCGCGCGGCTCAAGGGTCCAGAAAAAACCTTGTTCTCCGGCGAATACTGGAGCGGCAGCAAGGCGGTCGACCTCGGCCTTGCCGACGGCATCGGTGATCTGCGCACGACGCTGCGCACGCGTTTCGGCGACGATGTCGTCACCCCGCTCGTGGCGCCGGCGCGCGGCTGGTTCGGACGCCTGCAGCCGGGCGTGGGTAGGACGGATCTCGACGATTTGCCGCGCGCTGCCGATTTCGCCGAGGAGGTCATCTCGGCGCTCGAAACACGCGCGTTATGGGCGCGTTACGGATTGTAGCAAGGTTCGAAGAAGGAGACGTCCATGCCTCCCATCGTCGTTTCGCCGTTGGTCAGGCTTGCGCTGGGCGCGCTCGGCACGGGCATCATCGTGCGCTGGGTGGTGAAAGAGGCGCGCCGCATCAACGCGGAGCTCGATCGGATCCGGGCGGGAACCGATCCCTCCGTCCGCAGGACGTTGCCGACCTTGCGCCGCGATGCGCGCACCGGCGAATGGCGCGTGATGTGACGTTCCCGACGGCGCTACGCTATTCGCCTTTGATCCCCTTCTCGCGGATGAGCTTGCCCCAGCGGGCGATCTCCTGATCGATATAAAGCGCAAAGGCCTCGGGCGTGCTCGGAGAAGCCGTGACGCCGGCTTGCGCCAGCCTGCGCCGCACATCCGCGTCGGTCAGCGCCGCATGGAAGGCGCCACTGAGCTTGGCGATGATGGCACGCGCCGTGCCCGCCGGCGCCAGCGTTCCCGCCCATTGATCGGCGACGGTGTCGGGGAAACCTTGCTCGAGAAAGGTCGGCACGTCCGGGAAAATGGCGGAGCGTTCCTGCGACGTCGCCGCCAGCGCCTTGAGCTTACCTGCCTTGACTTGCGCCATGACGGTCGGAACGTCGCCGAACAGGCCGTCGAGTTGGCCGCCTATGAGATCGGTCACTGCTTGCGATGCCCCGCGATAGGGTACCGCCTGGAACTTCACGCCAGCGGCCGCCTGGAAGAGTTCGAGCCCGAGATGGGAGATGGCGCCGAGCCCGGTGACGCCGATGGTAATGGCGCCTGGCCGCTCTTTCGCCAACGCCGCGAGCTCACGCGCCGAATTGATCTTCATCGCGGCGTTCACGACCAGCATGGTCGAGTTGAACACCGCCATGCCGACCGGCGCGAAATCCTTGACCGGATCGTAAGGGAGATTGCTGTGCAACGCCGGATTGATCGCGACGGCGCCCACGGTGGTGAAGAACAGGGTATAGCCGTCAGGCTCCGACTTCGCCACGTGCTCGGCGGCGATCGCGCCGCTGGCGCCTGGCCGGTTGTCGAGGATGACGGGCTGTCCGATCAAGCTGCGCAGCCGTTCGGACAAGAGCCGCGCGACGAAATCGGTGGTGCCGCCGGCGGTGAACGCGACCACCAGCCGGATTGGCCGGTTGGGGTAATCCTGCGCCTGGGCGCCCCGCGCCGCCGGCAAAAGCAGCGCGGCGGCGATCAACGCGGCCAGCGAGCGGCGGATGATAATCATAGCTGCGAGCATAGTGACGGATCGTGCGAGCGTCACCGCATCGCGCGCTTGAATGCGGCGTCCCCATGTTCTTGACCCCCCGGATGGCCGCCGGTAGGTCTAGCGCGCGCCCAGCGATGTCGGCCCAATCGGACGTTAGCGCCGCCCATGCGCCTCGGCTGGCTGGCGGGGGCATTGGTTTCTTCGAGACGCTTTTGCGAGCTGCATGAGCAACGATCTCCCCGCCCATTTGCGTCCCGCGCGCTCGTTCCAGGGACTGATCCTGGCGCTGCAGCGCTATTGGGCGGACTACGGCTGCGTGATCCTGCAGCCCTATGACATGGAAGTCGGCGCCGGCACGTTTC
>JAFAHL010000532.1 GCA_019237215.1 Hyphomicrobiales bacterium
GCGGTGAGCGACATGTCGCGGGGCATCGGCTTGAGCTGGTGGTAGGTGGCGGCCGGTCGTGGGCATGCTGGGCGTGCAGCTAGAATACTTCCCGGCGCAAAATGAGGTTTGTAGATAGTGCTTGATGAGCGCGGGAACACAAAACCCGCCGGGGCACTGATCGGCTTGGCTTTGATACGCCCCTCGCTTCTGGTGCGCAAAACCGCCAAGGCGCTCGGGCTTGAAGTGCTGGCAACGTTGCCCACAATCGCCGATGAGATTGTAGAATAGTGCCCTTCTTGCTGCAGTGCATGAAGGTCGCTGTTGTGCAGGTTTTTGGACGCCGGCGGCGCAGACCTCTCCGCGCGCTCGGACGGCCGGCGTCCAAAAAGCGCCAGGGCGCGAAGTCGCGGTCAGCCGGGGACGGCGTTGGGAGTCGGGCGCTATGGGGATTTCAGGTTGGCGGAGCGATCGATGGAGGCAAGACGCCGGGACGACGCGACCTGATCGCGTGTTCGCGGCGGTGGCGACAGCGTGGAAGGAGGTTCCGGGCAAAGGTATGGAGGGTATTGACGGGCGCCGGACGCACGGATTGCCCTGAAACGGGATGATGGGGATCGCCGCGGGCGCGGAGCCAGCGCACCAGAACGGGATGCTGTACGGGCGCGGCGAAAGTCCGGCTCATGACGTGTCGCACCTCGCCGGCGTGGGCCGCCAGCTTGGCTCGCAGCCGCGGGCGAAGACCTCGATGACAATCATGCGGGCGCCGCAGCGCGGGCGTGGGCAGGGCGCGGCGCGTGGCGCGTCCGGCGGGACGTCAGGCTGCTGTTGCGGGTTGGCGGCAGGCGGTTCGGCGCCGAGCAGCGCCCGGGCTTTTGCGATGTTTTCGGCGCGGCTGGCGTTGGCGAAGAGCCCGTAGTGGCGGATGCGGTGCAAGCCCTTGGGCAGCACGTGCTGGAGAAAGCGCCGGATGAACTCGTGCGGGGGAAGCCGCATCGTCTTCCAGCGGTCCGGCCCAACGATGCGATAATCCTTCCAGCGGAACGCGACGCCGGCGTCGTCGGCTGCGACGAGCCGGCTGTTCGAGATGGCGACCCGGTGGGTGTAGCGGGACAGATAGCGCAGCACCTGCTTCGGCCCGGCGAACGGCGCCTTGCAGTAGACGACCCACTTGATGCGCCTGAGCGGGGCGAGGAAACGCTTGAACGCGGTCTTATCGGCGAGCCCGGCGTGCGCGTTGAAGAACGCCAACCGGCCGGCCTCGTGCGCGTCCGCGAGCATCGCCAGCATCCTGCCGCTGAAGAGGCGCGCCAGCAGGTTGACGTGCACGAGGAAGTTGGAGCGGCAGGCGACCCATCGCGATCCGTCGGGCGAGAGCCCTCCGCCGGGCACGATCATATGCACGTGCGGATGATGGGCGAGGGTCGAGCCCCAGGTGTGCAGCACGACGGTGACGCCGATCCGGGCGCCGAGGCGCTTGGGATTGGCGGCGATGGCGAGCGTCGTCTCGGCCGCCGCCTTCATCAGGAGGGCGTAGACCACGCGCTTGTTCTGATACGCGATGTCGCGCAGCTTGCCCGGCAACGTGTAGACAACGTGAAAGTACGGGACGGGCAAGAGCTCCGCTTCCCGGTCGAAGAGCCATCGGCGCGACGCCGCGGCTTGGCACTTGGGACAATGCCTGTCGCGACACGAGTTGAAAGCGACGTGGGTATGGCCGCACGCTGGGTTTTCGCAGCGCGCGACGTGGCCGCCGAGCGCCGCCGTGCGGCAGCGCTCGATGGCGCTCATCACCTTCAACTGCTCGAGGCTCACGTGGCCGCGGTTGGCCTCGCGCCACGCGGGACCGTGCTCGCGGAGGATGTCCGCGAGCTCCAGAACCGGCCGAGCCATGGCCGGCGAGAGCTATCGCGCCGGCGGCTTCCCGAGGTTCCGCGTCGCCTGCCTGTGGCGCGGCGTGATCAGGCGCGCGACCGGGCTCTCGACCTTGGCGATCAGTCCCGTCGCCACGCGGGTGTAGCGCGCCGTCGTGTCCAGCTTCTCGTGTCCGAGCAGCGCCTGAATCAGCCGGATGTCCTTGCCGTCCTCGAGCAGGTGGGTGGCGAAGGAATGGCGCAGCGTATGAAGCGAGACCGCCTTGCGCAGCCCCGCGGCCTTGGCCGCGTCCTTGAACAGCCGGCCGAACTGGCGCGTGGTCAGATGACCGTCGCGACCGGGAAACAGCCAGCGCTGCGGCGGCGGAACGCCGGCGTCACGCCGTTTCGGCCGCGCCTTCCACCATTGCCGCAGCAGATCGAGGATCTCGGGCGGAAGCATCACGTTCCGGTCCTTGCGGCCCTTCGACTGCACGACCCGGATGATCATCTGGTCGCTGTCGATGTCGCAGGCCCTGAGCCGCGCCACCTCGCTCGCCCGCAGCCCGCAGCCGTAGGCGAGCGACAGCATCGCACGCGCCTTGAGGCTGGTCGCCATGTTCAGGATGCGCCGGATCTCCTCGGGACTCAGCACCGGCGGAAGCTTCTGCGGCTCCTTCATGTGCCAGATCTCGGACGCCAGGTCGTAGCGGCGCAGCGTGATCCGGAACAGAAAGCGCACCCC
>JAFAHL010000543.1 GCA_019237215.1 Hyphomicrobiales bacterium
CGCGCGGCCCTCATTGGGCTATCAACTTGCGTTGCGTCGCCGCTGCGTGCGCAGACACCAAGCAGGTCCAAAGACGCCGCGGATACTCTGACACTCGAGCAGCCCGCAGTCTTTGACATCACCGCGAATACGGGCAGCCTGAAGGAAACGGCGCAGAAGGGACAACAACTGGTCTGGCGGCCGAAAGGGGGCCCGGGCGACGGCGGCTTTCGAATGACCAATATTTCCGTCGCGTTCCTGCGCAGCGAAAGCGGCGGCCAAGTGAAAATGACCTTCTCCGGCAACGTTTCGTCTCTCGGCTATCTCACCTCCGAAGAGGCAAAATTGAACGTCAACGTTCGTGCCAAAGGCGGCGCATCGCTTCACTCCTGGAGCTTCGGCATCTCCGTCAAGTGCGCCGACAAGGACCAGCCGCTCACGCCACTCACGCACGACGTCCCGACCGACGTCGCCGCCAATGTCTTTACCAATGTCAGCACCGTCGAAGTCGCGGAACCGGCCGAGCCGAATTTCCCCGGGGTGAAGGTCCAGCGGTGCAGTTGACCATTCGTCATTGTGCTAAGTGAATTTGCTCGAGGGTCATGCGCAGGCGCCGGAGTCTGCGTGAAGAACGCAGAGTATCGCAGGCACCTCAGTCCTCATCGTCATCCCTTCCGCTCCAGATGCCCACGTGGGTCGAGCGCGCCTGCTGTTCGAGCGCCCGCAATTCCGGCGTTGCGTTCGCGGTCGCCCGGCCGCCGCCATTGAACAGCACCACGCGCGAGAGGTCTTGATCGTCAACGCGACACCGGTAGTCACTGCTGTCAGCGGCAGGCTCGCATGCCACTTCTCGATTTCCGAGGTAGCGCTTGAAGTCGCGCACAGCGCGGCCGCGGGCGCCTTCCACGCCAAACAACCGGACCACGCGTCCCTCAATCTCCAGCATCGCGGTACTTTGCACCACCGGCACGCCGCGAATGATGGTCCCGCTCGGCGCCGGCTTGGCATCAGCGGCTGCGGTGGCGAACAATCCTGCGATCCGCGGTTGTGTGCGAACGGCCTTCGCCCGCGCGGTGGCGGATTGCGTCACGAATTCGTTCCAAATGCGAGCCGGCAGATCGCCGCCGGTAACGCCCCTCGTGGGCGTGTTGTCGTCGTTGCCGACCCACACTCCCACGACGATGTCGTTGGTGAATCCGATGAACCATGCGTCCTTGTGATTCTGGCTCGTCCCCGTCTTGCCCTCGACCGGCCCGTTGATCCTCGCCGCGCGACCCGTGCCCTCGCGAACCACGCTGGCGAGAAGGTCGTGAATTGCCGCGCGCGCTGCTGGATTGCTTGCCGGCTGGAGCTGCGATTTCTGCCGCGTGAACAGAGCTCGATCACCGTTGCGAACGGCACGGATGGCGTAAGGCTCGACGCTTTCCGCGTCGGCGGCGATCGCCGCAAAGGCGCGCGTCATCTCCAACAGGGTGACTTCGCCCGCGCCGAGCGCCAGGCTCGGCACCGCCGGCAGTTCGGATTGCACGCCGAGCTTGCGTGCGGTGTCGATGACCGCTGGGATGCCGACAGCATCGGCAACCTGAACCGCCACCGAGTTCAGCGAGTGCGCAAAGGCGCTACGCAGCGTGACCGTCCCGCGGAAGCGGCCGCCGTAATTGTCCGGCTCCCAATTGCCGATCTGCACCGGCCGATCGACCGCCGTTGTCTGCGGATCGAGGCCCTTTTGAAAGGCGGTAAGGTAGACAAAGACCTTGAACAGCGAGCCGGGCTGCCGCTTTGCCTGGACGGCGCGATTGAATTGGCTTTCGTTGTAGTCGCGTCCACCCACCATCGCGAGGATCGCGCCATCCGGCGCCATGGCGACGAGCGCGGCCTGACCGACTTTCTTGGTCCGCCCTTCCGCCTTGAGCCGACGCGCGATCACGCCTTCGGCGATGCCCTGCAGATCGAGATCGAGGGTCGAGCGCACGGTCAAATCCGTGGATGCTGCGGAACCGACGAGACGCTTCACGTCACCACCGAGCACATCGACGAAATAATTTGTGCCCGGGGGATTATCGGGCGGCACCCGCAAGCTAACGGGCTGTCGGCGCGCGGCCTCCGCCTGCTCGCGGGAAATCGCGCCGGTCTCGACCATCGCCTTGAGCACCAGCGCCGAGCGCTGCCGCGCTTCCTCGAGGTGGCGGGTGGGAGCGAGCGCCGAAGGCGCGCGCACGAGGCCCGCGAGCATCGCCGCCTCGCTGAGCGATAATTCTTTGGCGGTCTTGCCGAAGTAGCGTTTCGCCGCGGCGTCGACGCCATAAACACCGGCCCCGAAATACGCGGTGTTGAGATAGCGTGACAGAATCTCCTCCTTCCCGAGCTTGCGCTCCATCCAGAGCGCTAGGATCGCTTCCTGGACCTTGCGTCTGATGGTGCGCTCGGGCGAGAGATACGTCATGCGCGCGAGCTGCTGGGTGATCGTGCTTCCGCCTTCGCGCGCGCTGGCTGAGCGAATGTTGCGAAGCATCGCCCGTAGAATGGAGGGCAAATAAAACCCGCGGTGCTCGTAAAAGTGCCGGTCCTCGATGGCGATGATTGCGCGTGACAGGTTGACCGGGATGTCTTGCGCGGACAGCTTGTCACCCTTGAACACGCCGCGCGAGGCGAAGACTTCTCCGTCGGCCGCCTCAACGATCAGCGCGCTTGGCGTGGGTTCGATCACCAGTCCTCCGTTGTCCGGCAATGTAGCCATGCAATAGGCGACATATCCGACGGGAAGGATGATGATCGACACGAGCACGGCGGCTACCACATGCGCCCGCCGCGGCTGGAGCGCTGCCGACCACCAATATCCTGGAACGCGACGTGGACTCTCATGCCGAGGGTCCGACCCGAACCGAGATGCCGCGCCCATCGCGTGCAACCCTAGCGCGGGGGCGGCGGGTCTACCCATCCGCGACGACGCGGAAGGTCGGGCCGGAAAATTTCAGAGCCCGTGGGAGGGATCGCAGCATTCGGGCTCCGCGCCGCGCTGCTTGAGCTGGAGCCGTCGGTCTCGGCGCGACCGACACTGTGGCTGCGCCCGCTCCAAAAAAAGGGCCAAGAGTGAACGGGCCAAGAGTGGCGGTGACGCCATCGAACCGTGTCGATGCCGCTATTCGCCTGCAGAAACGCGCCCGAGGGCACCGGGATGAGCGGTGAGGCGGCAGCCTGCGCCGCGCAGGCGCAAAAAATCGCAGCAGCAAAAAAAGCTTGGCGTGCCCGCATGAGGGACCCTCGCTGGCACGCTAAGAACGCGAAGGGTGGCGGGTATGTTCCGCCTCACAGGTGCACCGGCCGGGCTCGCGGCGCTTGGTCACACCTTGGCCGGGTGCGCGCGGATGATCGCCTCATTGACGGCCGTGCCCCTGCCGGGGCCGGTGGGGAGGAGGAATTCGCCGTTCTCGATCACGTAGGGCTTGGTGAGGAGCTTGGCCTTCCACGGCACCTCGTCGGCGTCGAACTCCATGATGCGGAAGTTGGGGATCGCCGCGCAGAAGTGCGCGCTCATGATATTGGCGAGCGGGCCGTTGAAATTGTGCGAGGCGACGTTGACCTCGTAGGCGTCGGCCATGACGGCCATCCTCGTCGCCTCTAGGAGCCCGTTCCATTGCGCGTCGATGATCGCGACGTCGACCGCGTAGTTTTCCAGGTAAGGCTTGAGATTGCGACGGCCGAGGATCGTCTCCAGCGAGCCGATCGGCGTGGTCGTCGACTGCCGGATCAGGCTCAGCGCCTTGGGCTCGAACAGGTCCATTTCGAGCCACATGAGATCGAACGGCTCGACCGCTTTGGCGATGCGCCGCAGCCCCTCGGGCTTATAGTTGAAGTTGAGATCGAGGAGGAGCCGCACGCCTTTTCCTGCGCCTTCGCGCAAGGCGGCGAGCTGGGCGACGAGCGCATCGAGGATGTCGTCGCCGAGGTTGAGCTCGGGATGGCCGATCCCGGCGCCGACCATGCCCGGGGCGAACTGCCGGCCGCCCTTGGCGTCGAACAGCAGCACGTTGGTTTTCAGCGCCTTGAAGCCGCGCTCGCGCGCCTCGCGCGCGGCGGATTTGAGATCGTCGAGCGTGCGCACGGCCGGGCGATCGATCACCTTGCCGTCGAAGAGCTCGGCGCAGCGGGCGCGCAGGACCCCGCAGCGCGACCAATAGACCGGCATGCGCTCGCGCACCGCGCCGCCGAGAAGCTCGTAGACCGGAACACCGAGCGCCTTGCCGCGGATGTCGAGGCAGGCATTCTCGATGGCGGCGATGGCGTGGGACGTGAGCCCGCCTGCGGTCGACCGCGAGCGGGCGTAGAGCGCGGCGTCGATGCGGGCGATCGCGCACGGGTCCTCGCCGATGAGCGCGGCGCCGAGGCCGTGGATCAGCGCCGCCATGCCTTTGCGGCGGCTCTCGTTGAACTCGGACCAGCCCGTGATGCCCTCATCGGTGGTGATCTTCAGGAACGAATAGGTGTCCCAGCCGCCGTCGGCGTGGAAATCCTCGAGCTTGACGATCTTCATCCGGTGGCTCGTATTTGGTGTCTTTTGGCACGGTTGCTGCGCTGACAAGGCGCACAAAATTGTGCCATGGTTTGCGGGCGACACCAACCGCAGCGCGGAGCTCGGTCGGCATGCGATATCCCCAACGCGTCCTGCGTGAAGGCCTCACGGCGCTTGCGTTGCTCGCGCTCGCTCCCTGCGCGCTCGCCCAGCCGATGAGCGTCGCCGAGATCGCGACCTACCAGGGGGCCGACCGCGAGCAGCGGCTGATCGAAGGCGCCAAACGGGAGAAGGAGCTTACCTTCTACTCGTCCATCCCGCCCGACGACATTACCGCTTTGGTCTCGGCCTTCGACCGCAAATATGGCGTCAAGGTCAAAGTCTGGCGCGCGGATTCGGAAGGGTTCCTGCAACGCATCGTGGGCGAGGCGAGGGCGCGCCGCTTCGAGGTCGACGTCATGGCCGGATCGAGCTCGGCGCTCGAGCCGCTCTACCGCGAGAACCTGCTGCAAGAGGTGAGATCGCCCAACCTCGCCGGCGTCATCCCTCAAGCGATTGCTCCACACCGGCAATGGGTGGCGGTCTATCTCAGCACCATCGTACAGGCCTACAACACCGATCTCATCCGCAAGGAAAGCTTGCCCAAGACCTATTACGATCTGCTGCGGCCGCAATGGAAGGACAAGCTCGGCATCGAAGCCGAGGACTTCGACTGGTTCGCGCAGGTGGTGATGGATTTCGGCGAGACGCAAGGGCTACGGCTGTTCCGCGACATCGTCGCCTCGAACGGCATGTCCGTGCGCAAGGGCCACAGCCTCCTCACCAACCTGGTCGCGGCGGGCGAAGTGCCGTTGGCGCTCACGGTCTACGGTTTTTTGGCCGAGCAGGCAAAGGTGAGGGGCGCGCCGCTCGACTGGTTCGTGATTCCGCCGGCGATCGCCCGCTCCACGGGCGAAGGGCTCGCGCGAAACGCGCCGCACCCGTATGCGGCGGTGCTGTTCTTCGATTTCCTCATCGGTGACGAAGCCCAGCACATCCTGGCCAAGCGCCAATTCGTCACCGTCAGCCGAAGCATCGAGTCGCCTTTCAACCAGGGCCCGCTCCAGCTCATCGATTCGGCTGCGATCCTCGATCACGCCCGAAAGTGGCAGGATCTCTACCAGAAAACGGTTGTCGCTCCGTCACGCTGACGGCAAGCGGCACCGGATGTCGGCGGTCAAGCGTTTGTCGCGTTTCGTAATCACCAATCCCTGATTGCTCACTCGGCCGCCGCCTTCTGCTGGTCCGGCCGCAGGATCAGCTTCTGCACCCGCCAGGTCAAAATCTCGGCGACGTAGAGTTCGTTCTCGGACGGGCACGCGATTTCGTGAATCCACCCGAACTGTTTGAGCTGCTTGCCCGACTTGCCGAGATAGCCGAGCACCTTTCCATCCAGGCTGAGTTTGTAGACGCGGCCGGGATAGGAATCGGAGCTGTAGAGCACCTGGTTCGGCCCAGGCGTGATGCAGAGCGCCCATGGCGCGCCCGGGGTGAAGCTGCCGCCGGTTTGCAGGTAGGTGGTGAGGTCCGGCTTATTGCCGATCGCGGGCTTTGCGTTTTCATCGAACGGCACGTCGATCTTGATCTCGCGCTTGAACGTGCCGTCGCCGTCGAACACCTGGATGCGGCGGTTGTTGCGGTCGCCGACGTAGATGTTGCCCTGTGCATCGGCGGCGATGCTGTGCACGAGGTTGAATTCGCCGGGGCCTTTGCCGCGTTGCCCCCACGACTTCACCCAGTCGCCGTTCTTGTCGTATTTGGCCACGCGGGAATTCACATAGCCGTCGCTGATGTAGATGTTGCCCTGCGGATCCCAGGTCACGTCGGTCGGCTGGCGGAAGCGGCCGTCGACGGCAGGCAGCGGCGGATTGGCGTTGCGCTCGTGCGGGCGGGCGTCTAGGTCGGAGGCTTCCGATTTGCGTCCGAACACCATCTCGACCCGGCCCTCCGGGTTGAACTTGATCACCATGTCCGAGCCTTTGTCGGTCGCCCAGATGTTGTCGTCCTTGTCGACGCGCACGGTATGCGCAAACGACCAGGCGTAGAGGTTCTTGCCGATCTCGCGCAGGAACACGCCGTTGCGGTCGAATTCGAGAATCTGCGAGGCCGTGTTGCCGTAGGCCGGACCGCGGCTGGAGCCGCCGCGTGAATAGACGTAGATGTGCCCCTTGGAGTTGACGGCGACCCCGGCAACCTCGCCGAGATGCATATCCGGCGGAAGCTTCAACAGGTTCGCGACCGAATCGTAGGGAATTTCGGGTGGCGATTGTTGGGCCAATGCCGACGGGCTCAGCAGTACGAGCAGCCCGATAATCAAGCGTTTCATGGCGACCTCCCCTAGACCGTGTCCCGGCGACGTTTGTGCGCACGCGCTCGACCGCGTCCGGGGCGCGCGAGTATACAAATCAGCGCGCTTGCAACACAATCCGCCTCCCGCGCTCGACGACGGCAGGAGATTGAAGACATGCGTTACATCGATGCGTTCAATCATTTCTTTCCCAAGCGCATCTATGAATTGATGCTGCAATCGCCGGCGGGACAGAAGGATCTCGGCAAACGCATGCGGGGAATCCCCGCGCTCTACGACGTCGAGGAGCGGCTGCGGGTCGTCGATTCCTTTCCCGACTACACCCAGGTCATCTGCCTCGGCATGCCGGCAATCGACCGGCTCACCGGACCCGATCACTCGCCCGAATGGGCGCGGCTCGGCAATGACGGGCTTGCCGAGCTGGTTGCCAGATATCCCGACCGCTTCGTCGGCTATGCCGCCTCGTTGCCCATGAACGCCCCCGAGGCCGCGGCGAAAGAGGCCGAGCGCGTGTTGTCGAACGGCGCCAACGCGATCCAGCTGCACACCAACGTCGACGGCGCTCCCATCGACCAGGATCAGTTCCTCCCGATCTACGAGATCATCGAGAAATCGGGCAAGCCGATCCTGCTGCATCCGATCCGCACGCGCGAAATGGCGGACTACCGCAGCGAGACGACGTCGAAATACGAAATCTGCAGCGTGATCGGGTGGCCGTTCGAGACCGGCGCGGCGCTGGCGCGGCTCGTCTTTTCCGGCATCATGGACCGCTTCCCCAACCTCAAAGTCATCTCGCACCATCTCGGCGGCATCATTCCGTATTTCGAAGGCCGCGTTGCCCACAGCTGGGATCAGTTGGGTGCGCGCACGTCGGACGAGGACTATTCGCTCATCCTGAAGAAGCTGAAGAAGCGGCCGTTCGACTATTTCAAGGCCTTCTACGGCGACACCGCGCTCGCCGGCGCACGCGCGCCGACGATTTGCGGACTGTCGTTCTTCGGGGCGGATCACGTGCTGTTCGCGTCCGAT
>JAFAHL010000554.1 GCA_019237215.1 Hyphomicrobiales bacterium
CAAGGATATCCATTTTTTCATCGGGCAAAATGGGGGGCTTATTCATTGGTCGATCGAGGATAGGAGATAGCGGGAAACATTTGTAGCCTGCCTCTTGCAGGGACATTCTTTTCAGCTTCAGTACGAACGTCTTTCCAAATCCCTTGGGGGCTACTAAAGCGTGCGACGGAAGATTGACGTTGGACAAAAATTCCTCCACCTCCGGCGTCCGCAGTAAGACGGAATTTTGGGAGCTGTTTAGCTCCTTTGTCTCGGTAAGTTGTTGGGCGTCCTCCACCCACGCAGGCATATTGTTCTCCCGTCGCCACAACCTACGCAGCTAGTGGCCGAACGCCTTGCTAGCAGCCTGTCGGACTTAGCGCACTCGACGGAGTTGGGTAGAATCCGATGCATTGATTCGGCCTTCGCTGGGTTGGGCGCTTTTGAGCAATTTCCGCACGATTGACCGGCAGACAGGATATCTTCTGCCGCCGTCGCTGGACGAGTGGCTTCCGGAGCGACATCTGGCGCGTTTTATCGTCGAAGTGATCGAGGGGCTGGACCTGTCGGCGATGAGCCGCGGCTATCGGGGCGCCGGGTCAGCCTCGTATCATCCCGCTCTGCTGTTGGGCATTCTCGTGTACGGCTACGCGACGGGGGTGTTTTCCAGCCGGAAGTTGGAGCGGGCGACGTACGATTCGGTGGCGTTCCGCTTCATCGCCGCCAACGACCATCCCGACCACGATACGATCGCGACGTTCCGCCGGCGGTTTCTCAAGGAGATCGAGGGGCTGTTCGTGCAGGTGCTGGAACTGGCGCGCGAGATGGGGATGCTGAGGATGGGCACGGTTGCGCTGGACGGCACGAAGATCCACGCCAACGCCAGCCGGCACAGCGCGTTGTCGTATGAGCATGCCGGCAAGATCGCCGAGCAATTGAAGGCGGAAGTGGCTGAACTGCTGGCGCGGGCGGAAGCTGCGGACCAGGCCGACGTCCCGGATGGCCTGTCGATTCCGGACGAACTGGCGCGCCGCGAGAAGCGCTTGGCGAAGCTTGCGGAGGCCCGCGCCAAGATCGAGGCTCGCGCCAAGGAACGCTACGAGCAGGAGGCGGCCGAGCACAGAGCCAAGCTCGCGGCGCGGGAGGCGAAGGCCGCAGCCACGGGCAAGAAGCCGGGAGGCAGGTCGCCGCAGCCGCCCGAGGAGGGCGCGCGACCGTCTGATCAGATCAATCTGACCGACGAAGATTCGCGCATCATGCCGGTGGCGGGCGGGGGGTTCGAGCAGTGCTACAACGCTCAGGCCGTGGTGGCGGCGGACAGCCTTCTCGTCGTCGCCGCGCAGGTGGTTCAGGCCCCCAATGACAAGCAACAGATCGAGCCGATGCTGGAGCGGCTCGAGGCCTTGCCGGAGGCTCTGGGCAAGCCGGAAACAATGCTAGCCGACCATGGCTACTTCAGCGAGGTCAACGTCGAGCTCTGCGCGGCGGCGCAGATCGATCCGATGATCGCTCTGGGTCGGCAGCCGCATCATCCGCCCTTGTCGGAGCGCTTCGCCGAGGCGGCGCCGGCGCCGCAGAATCCGACGCCGCTCGAGGCTATGCGCCACCGTCTGCAGACCCCCGCAGGTAGGAGGCTCTATGCCTTGCGCAAGCAGATCCCCGAACCGGTGTTCGGCATCATCAAGTCGGTGATGGGCTTCCGCCAGTTCCTTCTGCGAGGCCTCGACCGCGTCCAAGGCGAGTGGAGCCTCGTCACCATGGCGTGGAACATGCGGCGAATGTACGCTCTGAACGCCGCCTAAGACGGCGGTCAGAGCGCGCCCTCCGCCAGAGGATGCTCGCATCAGTTGCATTTGCTCTTCGGAACCACCAATCCGAGTCGCCGCTCGCCGCAAACCCGCGCCGCCGTTATGCTCACGCGCCAACCTCAAGCCCTAAGTCCGACAGGCTGCTAGAAACAGGCGTTGCGCTTTGAGGTCCTGAGGCCGAGGCGGACGAGGATTTCGGCGAGCGGCGCCGCGCAGGCGTCGTCGTCGAGCGCCCCGGACACCTCTTCGAGCTTAGCGATCGAGCGCGCAGGGTGCTTTCGGCGGTCCAATCGGTCGACTCCGCCACGCGCAGAAGGTTGCGCGCCATCGTTGCGGGCGAGCGCCAAGCAGAGGCTGAGGGCGACCAGGGGCGTCATTCGCGCCACGGGTCAATTCCAATCTTGCGCTGGTGGAAGCCGCGGTAAACTCGTGCTCCGCCAAATATCTCGAAGAACTCGTCGCGCACGCCTCGCTGATCATCGGCCTCTACCGCCCGACGAGCCCACGCTGCTGTTCCCAGGCGGAAGCTGGAAACGAGAGGAGTTGCTGCGAAACGGTTTCCCCAAGTCTCTATGGCTGGCGTCCCCCGTCGAGTTTGCCGGTTGGCTTGGTCTTTCGCCTTGGGCGAGCTGGGGAACAGCCGTTGCCCTCGGCGCGTTGGGCGGCTAGGGCCTGGTGGCGCCCGACCTCAACGCATGGACAATTACTTGGAGCTCCTCGCGTCCGCAGCGCTTCTGTCCCTGATCGTCCTCCTCCTTGCGAGGGCTTGGCGGCAACGCAACGCGCTGACCAGCTTGAGGCCGCGCTCGATCCCCGTCTCCGACGCCCCTTTCGTGGCCGTCATCGTTCCGGCGCGCAACGAAGCCGCGAACATAGCGCCGTGTCTCAGGAGCCTCGCCGGCCAGCGCTACCCGGCAGTGCGCCTCAGCATCCTC
>JAFAHL010000107.1 GCA_019237215.1 Hyphomicrobiales bacterium
AACGCCCATGATCGCCGCGTGAACCACGCTCGACCACACGGTGAACCAGATGAGGCTCTTGTGAGCGTAGGGATTTCTTGCGGCGATGAGCAAAAACACGCCCAGCGTCGCGTACACTCCGATGATCATCATGAGATAGTGCGAATGGCCCTGTCCCCAAGTCCAGCCCGAGGGCCAGAGAGCACCCAATGTATATATGCCAAATATGAAAGTCAGACCGATGACGATCAAGGCTATGCGAAGAAAAAGCAGACGATTTGCATCAGACATTTTCCACCTCCCAATGGTAGGCAGCTTGCCCGGCTGCAGCATGGGACGAAGCCGGCCATGAGGGCGGCGTCGGCAAAGTTACTGGTCGACGACATTCCCGCCGGCGCGATTGCGACACGAACGATCGGTCGCATGGTTGCCTCCTCGGCAAGCGACCTAGAAAAAATACCACGGCATCCATATTCATCAGAACTGCGAAAAGTAACGCGGCATCTCCCGCTCGAACTCGGGGAAGTAGCGCGAGATCGCGGTCACGTCGAAGCGCCCGAGGATCGATTCCTTGGGCTCGCGGTCGAGCAAGAACCGGAACGCCGCCTCGACACAACGTTCTGGCGCATGCTTGCCCGCCGTCAGCCGCTCGCACATCTCTCGCGACATGGTGACGTGGTGACGAGTCTCGCCCTTTCCTTCGCGGACGACCACGTCGAAGACGAGAGAGTCGTTCTCGCCAGTGCGCCGGACCTCAATCATGTCGATCTCCTTCGCGATGCTCGCGTATTAAAGGGCTCTGGAGCCACGGCAAAAGGCTTGGCCCGGGCCACCTACGCCTGAGGCGTCTTCTCGCTCTCCGTTTTCCTCTAGGGGCCCCAGGGTTTTTGCCGGCCAGCCGGGTTACCGCGGCGACGAATTCTAGAGACCGGGAAAGACACGGAAAACGCGCCTGCGGCGCCGCGACGGCGGCTAGGCCCAGGAGCACCGATGATGTACTCTTCGTTCCAACGCAGAACAAATCCCAGCCGATAGCTGGGCTACAGGGAGGATACGATGCCACATTCCAGTATTTCTCGGCGAAACCTGCTGAAGACCACCGCCGTCGCCGCCGCCTCGGTGGTCTGCGCCCCCTATGTCCGCCATTCCTACGCCGCCGGCAAACTCACGCTCGGCGTTTGGGATCACTGGGTCCCCGGCGCGAACACTACGCTGACCAAGCTGTGCAACGAGTGGGGGGAAAAGAACAAGGTCGAGGTGACAATCGACTACATCACATCGCAGGGCGATAAGGATCTCTTGACTGCGAGCGCGGAAGCTCAGGCGCGCGCCGGCCACGACATCATGTCGCACCGCGCGTGGCAGATCCAAGTCCACCGCGACGTCCTCGAGCCGGTCGACGACGTTGTCAAGACGCTCGTCGCCAAGGCCGGCCCGATCAGTCCGGTATCCGAATATCTCGCCAAACACGACGGCAAGTGGTTCGGCATTCCGACGACGGTTGGCAGTCAGGTCAAACCGTGCTGCTCTCGCATGGATCTGTACAAGCAACACTGCGGCATCGATCTGACGGCGATATTCCCTACGAACGACAAGCGCGACCCCAAGCTGGTCGATGGCTGGAATTATGATCTCTATCTCAAGAGCGCCGAGCAGTTGTTTAAGGCCGGTTTCCCGATCGGTCTCCCCATGGGTCAGACCAGCGACGCGATCGATTCAACCGGCGCCATGTTCCGTGCCTTTGGCTCGGTCATGGTCGACGACAAGGATAACGTCAAGGTCAATTCCGACGAGACGCGCGCGGCGCTCGAGTATTTCAAGAAGCTGATGCCGTTCAATCCGCCGGAAGTCTACGCCTGGGATGATGCCGGCAATAACCGCTGGCTCATCTCCGGCAAAGGCGCCGGCATCCAGAACCCGCCGAGCGCCTGGGCAGTCGCCAAGCGCGACAACCCGCAGGTGGCGGCCCAGTGCTGGACGCACGATATGCCGCGCGGCCCGGCGGGCCGCTTCGTCGGTCAATTGCCGTTCTTCTACGGTGTCTGGTCCTTCTCGCAGAACAAACCGGCGGCCAAGGACCTGCTGCAATTCCTCTCGGAGAAAGAGCAGTCTCGCCAACTCGTGGCGGCTTCCTCCGGATACGATCTGCCGTCGTTCAAGAGTTACTACGACTTCGATACGTGGCAAAAGGTCGAACCGCCTCTCGGCACGGTTTACAACTATCCGCCGCGCGGCGACGAGCAACCGACCATCACCGGGTATCCGGCGCGGCCGGATATCGCGACCCAGATCTACAATCAGTCGCTGCACACCATCATGGTCGCAAAGGTTTGTCAGGGTAACGAACCGATCGACAGAGTGGTCAAATGGGCGCAGAACGAGCTGGAAGGCTTGCTGCGGACCTGACGGCACCTCTCCTGATCGGCACGCCAGCTTGAGCCGAACATCCGTGCAGCGGGGCGACGAGTTGAGCAAGCGTCATCGCCCGATCCGGCGATGACGCCGGAAGCCCTCCGCTAGGAGCGGAAACGCCATGGTCGATATCGCCCGGCGATACCCGGGACAGCTTGCCGAGCCGGCGGTTCAGCCCCACGCCAGCATGCGGCGGTTCCTGCGCCGGCGGAGCACGATCGGCGTTTTAATGTGTCTGCCGCTGATCGTAATCGTGGCCGGATTGATCATCTACCCGGCCTTGTATTCGATCTATCTGTCGACGCTGAACAAGGCACAGACCCGATTCCTTGGTCTGGGCAATTTCTCTTATCTGCTGAGCCGCGAAACCTTTTGGATGGTGATCGAGCAATCGGCGATCTTTGCGCTCAGCGCCGTCTTGTTCAAGGCACTGATCGGTCTCGTCACCGCCCACCTCGTCAACAATTTGCCGAGCAAGGGTCAGCGCAAGTGGCGCGGCATGCTGCTGGTGCCCTGGGTCATTCCGCTCGCGCTGTCGACGCTCGGATGGTGGTGGTTGTTCGATCCGACCCACAGCGCGTTTAACTGGATCATCAGGGGGTTCGGCGGCACCGAGATTCCCTGGTTGAGCGATCCTTACTGGGCGCGCTTCTCGGTCATCCTGGTCAACGTGTGGTACGGCGCGCCGTTCTTTTTGATCATGTATCTCGCCGCGCTCAAATCCGTTCCGGAGCAGCTCTACGAGGCGGCGGAGATCGACGGCGCGAACGCGTGGCAGCGATTTTTGCATATCACGCTGCCGATGATGCGAAATATCATCGCTATCACGGTGCTGTTTTCGCTGATCGTGACATTTGCCAATTTTGATATCGTGCAAATCATGACGGCGGGCGGACCGCGCAACATGACGCACGTCTTTGCGACCTACGCGTTCCTGCTCGGTATCCGCTCCGGCGACCTCCCGCTCGGCGCCGCGGTATCGCTTTTCATGTTCCCGATCCTTGCTGTTTCCGCGATCTTCATACTGCGCGGCGTGCGCAAACGCGGGAGAGAGATCGGATGACCGCCGTCGCTGCCGAGTACCCAGGCGGTGTGCGTGCAAGCCTGAAGCGCAATCGGCGGTGGGCGCTCGTCACGTCGTATTTTTTCCTCATCTTGTTTGCGGTCTTCTTTCTCACCCCGCCGTATTACATGATCGTGACGTCGTTGAAATCCGACGCCGAGGTCGCGCATCTTGCGACCAACCCTTGGATTATCGCCAACGGCATCACCTTCGAACAATATCGGTTGCTTTTCAATGAAACCGATTTTCTGATCTATTTCAAGAATACCGTCATCGTCACGCTGTGCGTCGTGGCAATCACCATGGTGGTCAGCGTTCTTGCCGCATTCTCGCTCTCGCGCATGCGATTCTGGGGATCGGGCATTCTTGCGACCGGCATTTTCCTCACCTATCTCGTCCCGGACACGCTGCTGTTCATCCCGTTGTTCCAGATCGTCCGCGGCCTCGGTCTTCTCAACTCCTATTGGAGCATGGTGTTGGTCTATCCAACGCTGACGGTCCCTTTCTGCACCTGGATCATGATCGGATATTTCCAGTCGATCCCGAAGGAGCTCGACGAGGCGGCATTGATCGATGGCGCAGGCCATATCCAAATGCTGCTCAAGATATTCATTCCGGTGGCGCTGCCGGGGATCATCGCCGCAACCATCTTTGCGTTCACGGTCTCGTGGGCGGCCTTCGTCTATCCGATCGCGTTCCTGTTCAGCGCCGACCAGCAGGTGCTGACCGTTGGTACGGTGACGAGCCTGATCAAGGCCGACGTTTACAAGTGGGGCATGCTCATGGCGGGAGCGCTGGTTGCGGCCGCGCCTCCGCTGGTGATCTACGCTTTCCTGATGGACTACTACATCGCGGGCTTGACCGCCGGCGCGACCAAGGGGTGAGTCATGGCTGACGTGGCGCTGCGCAATGTCGTGAAGCGCTTCGACGACGTCGATGCGGTGCGCGACATCAGCCTCAACATTCCCGACAATGAATTTGTCGTCCTGGTGGGACCTTCAGGCTGCGGAAAGAGCACCACGCTGCGCATGATTGCCGGGCTCGAGGAGGCCACCGCCGGCGAGATCCTCATCGGCGGCGAAGTCGTCAACGACGTGCCGCCCAAGGATCGTGACATCGCAATGGTGTTCCAGAATTACGCGCTCTATCCGCACATGACGGTATTCGAGAACATGTCGTTCGGATTGCGGCTACGGCGCACACCGAAGGCCGAGGTCCGCGCGCGGGTGGAGCATGCGGCGAAAATCCTCGACATCATCAACCTCCTGGATCGGCGACCAAAACAGTTGTCCGGCGGCCAGCGCCAGCGAGTCGCCATGGGCCGTGCCATCGTGCGTAATCCGAAAGTATTTCTGTTCGACGAGCCGCTGAGCAACCTTGACGCAAAGTTGCGCGTGCAGATGCGCACCGAGATCAAGCGGGTGCACCAGAAGGTGAAAACCACGACCATCTATGTCACCCATGACCAAGTCGAGGCCATGACGCTGGCCGATCGCGTCGTGGTGATGAACGGCGGCCGCATCGAGCAAATCGGCAGGCCGCATGAGCTCTATCATCGGCCGAAAACCCGCTTCGTTGCCGGTTTCATCGGCTCGCCGGCCATGAACTTTATGCCCGCCCGTCTGCAGCCGAACGGCGATGGCCTCTTGCTGCGGCTCGCCCCGGAATTGGCGTTTCCGGTGCCGCCAACGCACACGGCGCGCTATCTTCCGTCGGTCGGCAAGGATTTGGTCTTTGGGCTGCGGCCTGAGCACATTACGGAACCGCGCGGGGAAGGGCGCGATCCGCGTTGCGAGTTCAGCATGACGCTGGATGTGACCGAGCCGATGGGTATGGAGACAATGGTGTTCTTCACGGTGAATGGAACCGAAGTCTGCGCACGCGTGGAGCCGTCCGCGGCCGCCGGCCCAGGACAGCCGATGCGGCTTTACGCAAACCTCAACCACATGCACCTGATCGATCCCGCGACCGAGTTGGTGTTGTAGTCGCTGCATGGCCCCAAGCGTGAGCTCCCCTGAGCTTTTAGGGGTGCCCCCCACCGCATAGCGCCACGCGCGCGGCCGCGATGGCCGTCTTGCTGAGGCCGCCTGCCATGTTCGAGCGCGCGCTCAACGCTTTCTGGATTTTGCTCGGGGCTGCCGCGGCAGCCTATGCGTGGACCCTCGGCTTGATCGGCGCGTCCGGTCCCGAAAGCGGCTTGTTCCCCTTTCTTGCCGGCTTGATCATCATGGCTGCGGGCGTCGTGCTGCTGTTGCGGCCGTTGAGCGAGCATATTGCTCCAGACTTCCCGCGTGGCGATGCGCGCTGGCGCGTCCTTGGAGTCATCGCCGGGCTTGCTTTCATGGCGATCAGCATTCCGTTTCTGGGGTTTGCGGTTGCCGGTTTCATAACGATGGTCATCCTGCTGCGCACCGTGGAAAAATCCGGTTGGTGGTTCTCGCTCGCGCTTGCCTTGGTTGCCATCGTAGTCGTGGATTGGTTGTTCGGCCGGATACTGGGCATGGCACTGCCGCGAGGTCCGTGGGGTTGGTGAGGCATGGAGGCCGTCGGGGGGCTGCTCACCGGTTTCGGTATCATCCTCACACTCGATAATCTTTTTGTCTGCTTTCTCGGCAGCATGATCGGAACGCTGGTGGGCGTGCTGCCGGGCGTGGGCCCGCTCGCGGCGCTCGCCTTGCTGTTGCCGATCACGTTCACCATGACGCCTGTCGGCGGAATGGTGATGCTCGCCTCGATCTTTTACGGCGCGATGTATGGCGGCTCGACGACCTCGATCCTTCTGAACATCCCGGGCGAGGCCGCGTCGGTCGTGACCTGTCTCGACGGTCACCAGATGGCGAAGCAGGGGCGCGCCGGCGCGGCACTGGCTATCGCGGCGATCGGCTCCTTCGTCGCCGGCACGCTGGGCGTGATCGTGATGACGTTCTTTGCGCCGACGATCGCGACGGTCGCCATTCGTTTCGGGCCGCCTGAGAATTTCGCCCTGATGGTGCTCGGCATCGTTTGCACGCTTTTCATGATCACCGGCTCGCCGGTGAAGGGCGCGCTGATGGTGGCGCTCGGGTTTCTCGCTGCCGCGGTTGGCATCGACGTCGTCAATGGCCGCGAGCGCTTCACCTTCGGGTCGGTCGATCTTTCCGCCGGCATCGAGCTTCTGGCCGTCGTCATCGGGCTGTTCGGGGTGACGGAGGTGTTGAACAACGTCGAGCGGGTCGTCAAAAGCACCCTCGTCGCCGAGCGCATCCGCGGCTTGTGGCCGACGTCGGCGGACTGGCGGGCATCGTGGCGGCCCATGCTTCGCGGCAGCGCATTGGGATTCCTCTTGGGCCTGGTCCCCGGGGGCGGGCCGGTGACCGCGTCGTTCATGTCCTACGCCCTGGAGAAACGGTTATCCGCGCACCCCGACGGCTTCGGTAAAGGCGCCATCGAAGGCGTGGCCGGCCCGGAATCGGCCAACAACGCCGCCGTTGCGGGCAGCATCATCCCGGTGCTTTCGCTCGGCA
The DNA here is from genome assembly GCA_019237215.1 of Hyphomicrobiales bacterium. Taxonomy (GTDB): domain Bacteria; phylum Pseudomonadota; class Alphaproteobacteria; order Rhizobiales; family Xanthobacteraceae; genus VAZQ01. The sequence continues at coordinate 6,958 of JAFAHL010000107.1, forward strand.
TTCCCAGCAACGCGGTGACGGCATTGCTGCTCGGCGCCTTGGTCATTCACGGCGTCCAGCCGGGTCCGCTGTTCATTGCGCAGCGGCCCGATCTGTTCTGGGGAATCGTCGCCAGCATGTATGTGGGAAACGTGTTGCTGCTGTTGCTGAACCTGCCGCTGGTCGGGCTGTGGGTGCAGTTCCTGCGCATCCCTTATCGCGTGCTGTTTCCGATCGTGCTGCTGCTCTCGATCGTCGGCGTCTATTCCGCCAACAAGAATGTGTTCGACCTGTGGGTCATGCTCGGATTCGGCGTGGCCGGTTATGTGCTGTTGAAGCTCAAGTATGATCTCGCGCCGTTCGTAATCGCCTTCGTGCTGGCTCCGCTGCTCGAGCAGTCGTTGCGGCAGTCGTTGGCGATGTCGCCCGACGGCGCTATGATCTTCGTGCAACGTCCAGGTACCGCGCTGATGCTCGTGTCGAGCGCAATTCTCGTCGCCTTGATGGTGCGTCGCAGACCAAAGGGAGGGAGTCGATGAAGGAAAATACGATTGCTCTCGCACTTCTGTCGGCGCTGCTGGTCGCTCCCGCCGCGGCGCAAAACGACGACGCCAAAGCCGAACTCGTCAGGCTCAAGCCCAACGACTTTCCCACCGCCCCGATCGAATACACCGTGGTCTACCCGGCCGGCGGCGGGATGGATGTTACCGCCCGGTTGCTCGCCAAGTATGTCGAGAAGTGGAGCGATCATCGGATCATCGTCAACAATCGCACCGGCGGCGCCGGCATGGTTGGCCACGCTTATCTCGCCACCCAAGCCAAGCCCGACGGATACACGGTTGGCATCATCGCCAATCTGATGTGGGGCGACGCGATGCTGCGCGCACAGGGTCGCTGGAGCTACACCGATCTCGAGCCCATCGGCTATCTCAATTCCGATGCGCTGACCTGGGTTGGACCGACCGAGGGACCGTACAAGGACATGTCGGTCAAGCAGCTCGTGGCGGCCGCGAAGGACAAGCCGGGCACGCTGCGCGTCGCTACGGTTCCCGGCAGCATGTGGGACTACCTCATCGAACAGGTCGAAACGAATACCGGAGCGAAAGTTCTGCGCGTGCCGTTTCAGGGCGGCGGGGCCGGCATCAATGCCTTGGCAGGGGGAAACGTCGACATTGCCCAAGGGTTCTACTCCGAGTTCCGCGGCCTTGCCGACGCCGGCAAGGTGCGGCCTATCGGCGTGGCCGCCTCGGAGCGCCTGAATTTCCTCAAAGATACGCCGACGATGAACGAGGCGCTGGGGGGAAATGAATACCAGTGGTTCGTCATCCGATTCGCAGTCGTACCGAAGGGGACGCCCGAGGATCGCAAGGCCTACCTCGGGGCTGCCATACGCGCCGCGATGAAGGACCCTGAACTGGTCGCCGAGTATCTCAAGGCCGGCGTTTATTTCGATCCCAAGCTCACCGACCCTGCGCGCATGCAGGCTAATCTAAATGCTTACGCAGATGCCGAGCGCGCATTTTATGTAAAGACGGGTCGTCTGAAGTAGCCGGGCCATCTCCACGACGCGCAGGGCCATTCATGCGGCGCAGCTCGGAGCGGATTCTGACGACGCACGCCGGCAGCCTGCCGCGGCCCGCAAATTTGACCGACCTTTTCGTCCGGCGCGCCCGCGGCGAAAGCATCGATGCGGACACGATTGCGGCGGCCGGGCTTGCGGCGGTGCGGGCAATCGTGCCGCGCCAGGCGGAAGCTGGCGTGGACATCGGCAACAACGGCGAGCAGCAGCATGATTCGTTCTTCCTTTATCTCAAGGAGCGGCTCACCGGTCTTGGCGGGAGCTGGCAGCGGCCGTCACGCGCGGATGTCGAACGCTATCCCGAGTTCAAGAAGCGGTGGCTCCAGCAGACCTCGAGCGCGGCAAGGGTGTCGCCCAACGAGGGCCTGCCCACGGCCGTCGGAGCGGTGTGCTATATCGATGCGGCAACGATCGAGAAAGAATGCCGTGACTTCGCGGGTGTCCTCAAAGCGCATCCGAATGTCTTTGTTGAAAGCTTCATGAATGCCCCCTCGCCCGGCATTCTCGCTGCGGCGATCAAGAACCAGTATTACGACAGCGGCTTGCAATACCTCGAGGCGCTCGGCGACGCGCTGCGGATCGAGTATGAAACCATTGTACGCTCCGGCTTTGTGCTGCAGATCGATGCTCCCGACCTCGCCCTGGAGCGGCACATTTCCTACAAAGATGCGCCGCTTTCGAAATTTCTCGAATTCGTCGAGCAAGTCGTTGCCGTTATCAACCGTGCACTCGAAGGCATTCCGTCAGACCGGGTACGCCTGCACGTGTGTTGGGGCAATTCGGAAAGTCCCCACGACAGCGACGTGCCGCTTGCGGATATCCTGCCGATCATTCAGCAAGCGAACGTCGGGGCTCTGTATTTGCCCTTCGCCGGAGCGCGTCACGCGCATGAATTCCGCTGCTTCGAGAAGTTTCCGCTGAAGTCCGGACAGATTCTGGTGGCCGGCGTCATCGACCCGCTGACCAACATCATCGAGCACCCCGAGGTGGTCTCGGATCGAATCGAACGGATCGTTGCCGTGATCGGAGACGCTTCCGCCGTGCTCGCCGCCAACGATTGCGGCTTCGACACCTCGGCAGGGTGGGGGCGTGTCGCTCCGGATGTGGTCTGGGCGAAGCTTCGTACTCTCAGGGACGGGGCGCGGCTCGCGTCTGCGAGACTGTTCTGATGTTCCGATGCGCCGGCATCGGCAAAGGTGCCCGGTGTCTGCGCTGCAGGTTACTCACATATGGTGCGTCACCGCGGAGAGTCGCGCTCGGGCGATGTCGTAGGCAGCTCCGTTTGCAATGCGATCAAAGTAGGACAGAAATGCCGGCGACTCGTTCGGCCAGCGCGATAAAAACATTTCTGAGAATGCATCCTGATCATAGTCCAGCGCTATTGCATCGACATGAGCGCCCTTGTGAAGCGTGCCGTATAGAGGACGATGAGGCGACGGCCGGCCCGAGATGCGGGACACGAGCCCGAAGCTTGTCCGGGAAAAATTGGGCATACCCGCAGCTCCATTGTTGATCACAGTCAACCGTCCGCAAGGCAGAACATACTGCCGTAATGCGGCCACGCAGGTGTGGCTCGATGCAAAGACATCGATTTGCGATTGCTGGCGAATGCGTTCGAGCCAAGGAAGCGATTCGGCTGAATCGAGAGACTCGACGGAAAAGCGCCACCCGGCAAGCGCTTCGGCATCGCCGTGAACGATGCCAACTCGCACACCGGCGACCTCCACAACGAGCTGCATCGGCAACTTCGACAGGCGCTCGCATGTCGCGGCGCGGCCTTGCGCCACGAATTTCAGTGCCCCAAGAATCTGATTGGAACGCTGCACGGTGAGGTCGTCCACCGTCGGCGGGTATGCGCAGCCGCATCCGGCGCCGATATCTCGCATTCTGGAAATCTCGGTTTCCACGTTGCCCCGGAGCGCGCAGTACCGCGATAGGCGCGTTTCGACATCATCGAACCACTTGCGATCGGCGTCGAACCAGTGAAAGTCGCCATTGAATACGAATGTTACCGGCGCCTGCTCCGTCGAGGCCAGCGCCTCCAGCGCATCGATAGCCGCCAGATTGCCGTATAGTCCTCCCACGACGTAGAGCACATCTGCGGTAAAATCGGCCGCGTGCGCGAAGACGGTTGGTTCGTAGTAATAGTCGAGCGGGCACGTACGGCCAGTTCCAAGGTCAGCCCCGGATGAAGCTTCACTGTTCACGTTAGCGGTTCGCAAATTCGGACGTGACGCCATACTTTGGCGTCGAGATTTAGGGTAAGCATAGTCCGTGATCGATGCCAACGTAAGGCGACTGATCGATCCGCCCCTTGCACATGCCGGACGACTGCTTGCGGCAGCTGGGATCGGCGCGGACGCCGTCACTATCGGGGGATGTTTGATAGGACTTGCGGCTGCGCTCGCCGTCTCGGCCGGACAGTTTTACCTCGCACTGGGCCTGCTGCTCGCAAATCGCATCGCCGATGGGCTCGATGGTGCAATTGCGCGTGCAACGCGGCCTACTGATCGCGGCGCTTTCCTTGATATCGCGCTCGACTTCCTCGTTTATGCGGCTGTGCCGTTGGGCTTCGCCGCCTGGAGCCCGCACGCCAACGCGTTTCCTGCCGCATTTCTGCTCGCAAGCTTCGTTGCCAACGGGAGTGCTTTTCTGGCCTTTTCCACCATGGCCGAGAAGCGCGGCATAGCAACCACCCGCCAGGGCCAGAAATCGATTTACTATTTGGCCGGCATCGCGGAGGGGTTCGAGACGATCGCCTTCATGATGGCCTTCTGCTTGTTTCCAAGTGCGTTTCCCATTCTCGCGACAATTTTCGCCACACTATGCTGGATCTCGGCGGTCGGCCGTCTCGTTCTCGGGTGGAAGTTGCTAGCGGCGCAAGTCTAAGGCGCAAGTCTAAAGAGCACTGCGTTGCCGGCGCGGCCGTTGGCCGCAAGGCAGCCGCGCTTCGGTCCCTTGGGAACCAAGCGGACATTGACCAGCCGCGCTTGCAGAAAGATCACGCGCCCTTGCTAGGTCGGCGGCGGCTCGAGGATGCGTCGTGTGTGAACTCCCTCACACGGCGCCTGCGGGGCGCGCGCTAAAGGCATCGGCATGCGCGAGGAGCCACCGATGCCCGACGTTACCGCCCGCTCGACCCATTCGCTGCCGCTTCCGATCCCGTTGGTGCTGTGCCTGTTCGGTTTGGGTCTGCTGCTCGCGGGCCTCATCGTGCTGATCATCGCGCCCGAGTACCTGACTTGGGCGCTGTCCCTCATCCTTTGATATTGCCTCCCCGCGACGCGGCAGGCGCCAATGGCTGGGAGGCCCCGGGGGACCTGCATTCCTCCGGGGCCAGGCGGTCTCGGTGCGTCCTAGGCCGTACCGAAGAACCCGCCCGCCCGTCATCTACGAGCGTCCGTGCAGAGTTCCCGGCGAACGCCGGTGGAGTTCCAAAAAACAATCGCTGTGATATTTTTGCCAGACTGAGGAGGGGCGGCTTGCCGCCGTCCCTCTCCGAATTATCGCGAGCCCCCGTTCTTATCGTTTGTGGCGCCGCCACGACCGGCTGGATCGGTCGAAAATGACCCAGCTGCGACATTGGCCGTATCGAAACGCCTGCAGGTCTTCAAGAATAACGCTACAAACTTTCCGCCCGTGAGCGGGCTCTACGACACACACGAGGCGGTTCATGCCGAATAATGCGACTTCGAAGACAATAAACGGGGCGCTGCTCAAGCGCTTTGGCGCCGAATTCGAGATTGATCCCGAACTGACCGGGCTGAACGAACTGGAAAAAATAGCCGGCCATCGTTCGCATCGACGATATTTGCCCCGCCCGATAGCGCCCGACTTGCTTCGCCTGCTTTGCGCATGCGCCCTCTCTGCCCCGTCCAAAAGCGATCTCCAACAATGCGATATCATCATCGTCAGCGACGCCACGATACGAAAGTCCGTTGTGTCTTTTATCCCGGAGATGCCGTGGATCGATGATGCGCCGGTATTTCTCGTGTTCGCTGCGAACGGCCGGCGTCTGCCGACGATTTCCAAGCTCCGTGGCAAACCGTTCGCGAACGATCATCTCGATCTGTTCTTCAATGCCGTCGTCGATGCGGCAATCGCGCTGGCGACGTTTATCCGCGCCGCGGAGGCAGTCGGGCTCGGCTGCTGTCCGATCAGCGCCATCCGCGATCATCCGAGAACCGTAAGTGATTTGCTGCACCTGCCGAACCGCGTCGTTCCGGTCGCGGGGATTTGTGTCGGCTGGCCGGTACAGGCCGGCGAGATCACGCCGCGCCTATCGCTCGGCACCACGGTGATCGAAAATAAATACGGCGCAGACGATCTTGCCGCCGAGGTCGACGCATATGATCGGCGTCGAGCAAAGTTGCGACCATATCGCCATCAACGCAATACCGATCGTTGGGGCGAGGCATCTTTTTACGGTTGGTCTGAAGATAAGGCGCGCCAGTACGCCGAACCGATGCGCACTGACTTTGGTAGCTTTGTGCGTGGAAAGGGTTTTTGTCTCGATTAGGACGTCGCTCTTTTCGATGACAGACGATTTTAGCGCGCAGTCGTGTAGGATGACCGGAGGGACCGATGATGAAACAGATCGCACTTCCGCTTGTGACGGCCGCAAGCCTTTCATTTGCGCCGAATCCTTCTCACGCGCAAAGTCTCATGTCGCCATGTACGCGCGTTTGTGAGCCGCCAGCTAGGCTTAATACGCAGAATTGCTCTTGCGAAGGATCAACGCGCATTCAAACCAATCGCTGCGCTGTCGTTTGCCCAAGCCCGGACCAAAAGCTGGATCTCAAGCGATGTCGCTGCATCAGGAAGTAGAAGTAACAGCATCAATTGCGGCAACCGGGTGATTGCCGACCAACTTCGACGTAATGACCCGGGCCGATCGCGACGGCAATTGTTTTGCCCGCGATTGACAGGCTATCGCGCAAATACCCGCAGATGTTCTTTCACGTCATCGCCGGCGACGGCAGATCGTATTTTGACGGCCGACGATCGCTTTCGGGGCAAAAGCGGACGCGAGTGGACGTGCCCTGTGACCAGGCTGAGGCGCTGGGAACTGACCAACTCGCCAGCGCGTTGCTTGTAACGGAGAAAAAGTATGCCAGATGATCTCAGCAACAGGGGTCCGCAGGATCGAAGCCGAATCAGCCTGCTTGAGCCCCATGAAGTTCAGTATTGGGCGGACAAATTCAATGTATCGAAGGAACGGCTTTCGGAAGCGGTGAGGAACGTCGGACATTCGGCAGATGCAGTTGAAAGAGAGCTAAAAAGACTGGCTTAGAAAGCTTTGCGCCAGGCCAGCCGAGCTTTCGGTGCAGGCAGCTGGCGAAGTTTGAGCTTGTATTAAACCTGCAAGAGCGCCCGCACCGCCGGATTTATGACCCAACCATCGGCATAATCATACCGGATGCGCTTGAAGCGCTGGTTCCCTGGGGAACAGCCCGCATCGATCTGACGGTCTGCGCTCGCGCGCAGCGGAACCAAATCTCTCTGCCGCGCATTTTGCTTGCATGGGGATTTGTCGGGAGCGGGCGTGGGCGCAACTCATTGGACGCGAGGTGGCCGCAGGCCTCTTCGGCGTGATTGTCTGTTTTGCGGCCGCCGCCGCATCGGCGCAAGAGTCGACGAAAGAATCCACAAAAACAGCCACGAAAGCGCCGGCGAAAGCATCGACGCAAGCATCGGTGAAAGCCTCGGCGCAGGCAGCCGCGAAAGCCTCGGCGAAAGCATCGACGCAAGCACCGACGAAAGCCTCGCCCCAAGCAGCGGCGAAAGCCTCGGCTAAAGCAGCGGCGAAGGCATCGGCAAAAGCCTCGGCCCCAGCAGCGGCGAAAGCCTCGACTAAAGCAGCGGCGAACGCATCGGCAAAAGCATCGCCGCAACCAGCAGCGAAAGCCTCGGCCGCAGCGAAAGCCTCGGCCCAAGAATCAGCAAAAGAATCGGCAAAAGCATCAGCAAAAGAATCGGCAAAAGAATCCCCGCAAGACGCATCGGCGCAACTGCCGCTGAAACTTTCAGGCAGCCAGCTCGAGCCGGTGCAATGGAGCGAGCTCGCGGGCTGGGCGGCCGATGATCATCTCGCCGCGTTCGCGGCTTATCAGGCGGGCTGCCGCGCCGCGCACAAGCTGCGGCACACCGATCACGCAGAGATCTCCGGAGCCCTGTGGAACGTCTGCCGCAACGCCATCGAGCTGAAGGCGCAGGATTCGGATACCGCGCGCGCCTTCTTCGAACGGAACTTTCAACCCGTTCGCATCGCGCGCCTGGGCGAGGGCGAGGGGCTGCTGACCGGCTATTTCGAGCCAGTGGTCGCGGGCTCGCGCTTTCCCAGTCCCGAATTCCACGTCCCGGTCTACCGCCGGCCGCGTGATTTGGTCGCCGCCGGCTACAGCCCCGGCTCCATTGCATTTCCGAACAAAGGGGCGCGGATCGGCCGCCGCACCGCGAACGACGAGCTCGTGCCGTATTACGATCGCGGCGCCATCGAGGCCGGCGCGCTCGACGGGCAGAAGCTTGAGATCTGCTGGCTCAAGGATCCGTTTGATCTGCTCACGATCCAGATCGAAGGCTCGGCGCGCGTGATCCTCGAGGACGGCACGCCGCTGCGCATCAGCTACGATTCGCACAACGGTTATCGCATGAGCTCGATCGAGCGGGTGCTCGTCGAACGCAATCTCATCTTGCGCCAGGAGATGTCGGCGCAGCGCATTCGCGACTGGATGGCCGCGCATCCCGACGAAGCCGCGAAGGTGCGCGCCGCCAACCGCTCCTACGTGTTCTTCCGCATCACCGGATTGTCGAACGAGGGCGAGCCGGTGGGCGCGCAGGGCGTGCCGTTGACGCCCGGCCGCTCCATCGCCGTCGACCGGGTGCACGAATACGGTACGCCGTTTTTCATCGAAGCCAATCTGCCGATCGAGAGCGGCAAGTCGGTGTCGCGCTTCGGCCGGTTGATGATCGCGCAGGACACGGGATCGGCGCTGGTCGGACCGGCGCGCGCCGACCTCTACTGGGGAGCCGGCGA
>JAFAHL010000542.1 GCA_019237215.1 Hyphomicrobiales bacterium
AAGCGGCTCCTTTTGCTATCACTGGCAGCGTGCGTGGGTTGACGCGGCGGGTCAAGCTGGCGCCGCTTGAGGCAAAGGAGAGCGCAGCATGTCCGGACCGCTGGCAGGCATTCGCGTCATCGATCTGACTTCGGCGGTATTGGGGCCGGTGGCGACACAGATTCTGGGCGACATGGGCGCCGAGGTCATCAAGGTCGAGCCGCCCGACAAAGGCGACGATACCCGCAACTGGGGACCGCCCTTCGTCGCCAGCGAGGCCGTCTACTTCCTCGGCGTCAACCGCAACAAGCGCTCGCTGACGCTCAACATGGCGGTCCCGGCGGGAGCGAAAATTCTCGCCGGCCTGATCGAAAAGGCCGACGTTCTCATCGACAATTTCAGGTTGGGCACGCTCGAGAAATGGAGCTTCACCGACGCTTGGTTCGAGCGGCATGCGCCGCGCCTCGTGCGCTGCTCCATCACCGGCTACGGCTCGAGCGGCCCCAAGGCGCCGCTTCCCGGCTATGACTTCATCCTGCAGGCCGAATCCGGTCTGATGAGCATCTGCGGCGAGCCCGACGGCAATCCGATGAAATACGGGGTGGCGATCGTCGACGTCTGCACCGGCATGCTCGCGTCCAACTCCATCCTCGCGGCGCTCAACGCGCGCCACCGCACCGGCAAGGGCCAGAAGGTCGAGGTCTCGCTCTACGAAACGTCGCTGGCGATGCTCGTCAACGTGGCCGCGAACTATCTCGCCGCCGGTCGCAACGCCGGCCGGTTCGGCAACGGCCATCCGAGCATCGTGCCGTATACGACCTATCGGGCCGCCGACGGGATGATCGCGCTCGGCATCGGCAACGAACGTCAGTTCGCGCGCATCGCCGAGGTGCTCGGCCATCCGGAATGGGCGAGCGACGCGCGCTTTACGAGCAACCGCGCGCGGGTCGAGAACCGCTCGCTGGTCGACCGCATGATCAACGAGGCGCTGTCGCACGATGACGCCGATGTCTGGCTCACCAAGCTCAAGGCGGTGGGAATCCCTTGCGGAAAGATCAACTCGGTCGCCGAAGCACTCGGTGATCCGCAGACGGCGGCGCGTGGGATGATCGAGACGATCGAGCATTCCACCGTCGGCGCCTTGAAGATGCTCGGGATTCCGTTCAAGTTCTCGGATACCGCCTGCTCCGTGCGGCGCCCGCCGCCGACACTCGGCCAGCACAGCGACGAAATCCTCGCCGGCGAGCTTGGCCTCGACGACAAGGTCATCGCCGAATTGCGCCAAGCGAAGGTCATTTAGGGGCTCGTTCATGGTCACCGGACTGAGCCATGTCTCGATCGCCGTGCCGGATCTCGAAGCGGCGGCGCGACAGCTCCACGACAAATACGGGCTTAGCGTCGGAGCGCGCATGGTCAACGCCGAGCAAGGCGTGCGTCTCGCCTATGTCGAGCTTGGCGCCGCCAAGATCGAGCTGATGGAGCCGTCGCGGCCGGATTCTCCGATCGCCAAATTCCTCGAACGCAATCCGAAAGGCGGCATCCATCACTTCTGCCTCGGCGTCGACGACGTCGGGAAAGCCGCGCATGCTTTCGCTCAGAACGGCGTGCGCCTGCTGGGCGCCGGCAAACCGCAACGCAACGTCGCGGGCGAGCCCATCGCCTTCCTCCATCCCGGCGATTTTCTGGGCGCATTGGTCGAGCTGGAAGAGCACAAAGGGTGAGCGACGCCATGAAGATCAAGCACATCGAGCCGATCGCGGTCAGCTTTCCCATGAAGAAGCCGGTCTTCATGGCGGGCGTCGAGATCAGGCGGGCCGACAACGTGCTCCTGCGCATCGAAGCGGATAACGGCGGCGTCGGTTGGGGCGAGGCCGCCTCCGCGCCCACCATGACCGGCGAGACGGTCGAGAGCATGATGGCGGCCATCGGCTATCTCACGCCGGTGCTCGAGGGCCGGCCGGCCGAAGACATCGCCGGGGCGCTCGCAGCCATGGCCGCGCGCATGTACGCCAACAATGGCGCCAAGGCCGCGATCGAGATTGCGCTGCACGATCTCGTCGGCCGCGCCACCAACCAGCCCGCCTACGCGCTGCTCGGCGGCAAGCAGCGCAGCCGCATGGCCGTGCTCGGCGTGATCAGCACTGGCGAGCTCAACTCCGATCTGCGCGATGCCGAAAAAAAGAAGGCGGACGGCTACGCCGCCTTCAAGATCAAGGTCGGCATCGACACGCCGCGCGTGGATGGCGAGCGCACCCGCCGGCTCTGCCAACTGCTCCGGGGCGATGCGCTGATCTCATCCGACGCCAACCAGGGCTGGAGCACGGAAGCGGCGGTGCAATACGTGCGCGCGGTCGCCGATGCCGGGCTTTCCTTCTTCGAGCAGCCGGTCAAGGCGGACGACATCGCCGGCATGGCGGCGGTGGCGGCCGCGGCGGGCAACATCGCCATCGGCGCCGATGAAGGCATTCACTCGCTCGACGATATCCGCCGCCACCACGAACGTGGTGCCGCGCGCGGGGCAAGCCTGAAAGCCATCAAGCTCGGCGGCATGCGCGGCGTGACCGAGGCCGGCCGCCTGTGCGACGCGCTCGGGCTCAACGTCAATGTCTCCGCCAAGACCGGCGAATCGAGCATCGCCTGCGCGGCCGCGATGCATATCGCCGCGGCGCTGCCGCAGATCGCCTGGGGCCTCACTCTCACCAACGAGGGATTGGCTGACGACGTGACGGCGCGACCCGTGCGCATCGCGCGCGGACACGTGGAGCTATCCGACCGTCCCGGACTCGGCATCGACGTCGACGAGGAGCGCGTGCGCCGCTATCGGCGCGACGTGGCGGTGCGGCAAGTGGCTTAGCGGCGATCGCCGGCGCGGGACCGTTTGCGGGCTTTCGAATGAAGCAAGACAATATCGGCATTGCCGTGGTCGGCGCCGGCCGCATCGGCACATTGCGCGCGCGACTTGCTGCCAAGCATCCCGCCGTTCGGTTCCTGGCGATCTCGGATCGCGATCCCGCGCGCGCCCGCGCGCTCGCCGCCGAGGCCGGCGCTGACGTCCACAGCGGCAGCAACGACGAGGTGATCAGCCACCCGCAAGTCACCGCCGTGATCGTCTCGACACCCGAGCAACAGCACACCCAGCCGATCCTCAAAGCCTTGCAGCTCGGCAAGCCGGTGCTGGTGGAGAAGCCGATCGGCTTCTCGCTGCGCGAGGCCGACAAGATCCTCGATACCTTGCGCGCCACCAAGGGCGAGCTTCGGGTCGGCTACAGCCGCCGCTACAAGGAGTGCTTCTTGCGCGCCAAGGAGCAGATGTTGCGCGGCCGCCTCGGCAAGGTCGTCGGCGGCATGGCGCGCGTCTACAATTCGCGCGCGCAGGCGTTTGCAATTCTCAAGCGCGATCCCCACGCGACGCCGGTGCTCGACGTGCTCACCTATTACGTCGACCTGATGTGCTGGTTCCTGGAGGGCAACCGGCCGGTCGAAGTGGTGGCGCGCGGACAGCACGGCATTTTCAAGAACGCCGGTCATGACGCGCACGACGTGACCTGGGCGATCCTGACCTTCGCCGACGGCGCGGTGATCAATCTCGGCGTGAGCTACGCGCTGCCCGCGCGCTATCCCACGCTCGGGCAATCCGACCGCGTGGAGCTGCTCGGCAGCGACGGCACCATGATCATCGACGACGATCACCTCGATCATCTGTTGTTTTCGGAGAAAGGCATCCCCCACGCCTACGTGCCCGACCACACCGTCGACATGGCCTTTCTCGGCAGCAATACCGCGGGCGATTGGGCGGTCGGCGATTTCTGGGGTCCGCTCGGCAACGAAACGCGCGCCTGGCTCGATCATCTCGTAACCGGCGCGCCCACGATCCATACCACGCCGGAGCAGGCGCGCATCAATCTGGAAACGACGATCGC
>JAFAHL010000716.1 GCA_019237215.1 Hyphomicrobiales bacterium
GTGGCGTCGAGGTCGCAGTCAGCCACGATCAGTTCGTCATGCTCGGTCTTGGCCTCGGCGACGATCTCGCCATCGGGATTGACGATGATGCTGCCGGCGATCATGGGAAAGCCGTCCTCCGCGCCGCCCTTTGCCACTGCGACGACCCAGGTCGAATTCTGATAGGCGCCCGCCTGAACCATCAGGCGGTGGTGGAACAAGCGCTTTTCCGGCCCCTCCTCTGCTTTCTGCGAGTTGACCGAGGGCGTGTTGTAGCCGAGCACGATCAGCTCCACGCCTTGCAATCCCATGACACGATAGGTCTCGGGCCAGCGCCGATCGTTGCAGATACACATGCCGAGGATGCCGCCCATGGTACGCCAGACCGGAAAGCCGAGGTCGCCGGGCTCGAAATAACGCTTCTCCAGGTGTTGGAAGGCGCGCTCCGGATCGAACTCGGAATGACCGGGCAGATGCACCTTGCGATACTTGCCCACGATCTTTCCGTCCCGGTCGATCAGGATCGACGTGTTGAAATGATGGCCATCGGCGGTGAGCTCGGCATAACCGAACGATAGCCCGATGCGATTTTCAGCGGCCCGCTCCAATAGCGGACGCGTCGCAGCACTCGGCATCTCGCGTTCGAACCAGGCGTCCACTTCCGCCGGCTCGGTCATGTACCAGCGCGGGAAAAAGGTGGTAAGCGCAAGCTCGGGATAGACCACGAGATCGCACTTTTGGGCTTTGGCCTGATCGAGCAGATCGAGCATGCGCCGCACGACCGCCTGCCGGCTGTCCGCCTTGTGAGTCGGGCCCATCTGGCCGCCGCCAATCCGAAGCACTCGGCTCACGAGGTTCTCCTGCTACTCACGCGGCGACCCGCCGTTCCAGCCGGCTGATCAAGCGCACGATTGGCCACAGCATAGCAAGGTAGATGGCTGCGGCCAGCACGATCGGCGACGAATTGAAGGTCACCGAGCGCGCCATGTCGGCAGAATAGAGCAGCTCCGGCAGCGCCACCACGCTCGCAATCGACGTGAGCTTCACCACCTCGACCGTATTGGAGACGAGATCGGGGAGCACGTTGCGCACCGCCTGCGGCAGCACGACATAGGCGAGGGTCTGGTAGCCATATAGGCCGGTCGAGCGCGCGGCATCCCATTGCCCCTGGCCGACGCTTTCGATGCCGGCACGATAGATCTCGCCGTAATAGCTCGACGTGTTGAGGAAAAAGGCGATGGCGACGGCCAGCATGGGCGACGGCCGCAAGCCGGCAAACGGCAATCCGGCGTAGATAAAGATCAGCAGCACGAGCGGCGGAATGGCACGAAAGAAATCGATCCCTGCAATTGCCGCCCACCGCACGGTGCGCAAGCGCGAGAGCGAGATGATCGCGAACGCGAGCCCCCCGATCAGTCCGAGCGGAATGACGAGGAGACAAATCACGATGGTTTGCTCGAGGCCGGAAAGGATGAGCGGGAGCGCTCGCTCCATGATGGCGAGGTTGAAGAACTGTTGGACAATCGCTTCCATCAGACCCTGCGCCAGGTGAACCGGGTCTCGAGGAAGCGGCCGAGCACGACGACCGGGATGAACAGGATCAGGTAGGCGATTGCCCCCATCATGAGCGGCGTGGCATTGCCGGAAAACGATTGCGCGGTGGTGGCCTGATTGAGGATTTCACCGACCCCGATCACGGTGCCAAGCGCTGTGTTCTTGGTAATGGCGATCGTGCGGTTGGTGAGCGGCGGAACGGTCAGGCGGATCGCCTGCGGCAGCACGACATAGGCGAGCGTGCCGAGAAAGCCTAGCCCCGTGCAGCGCGCCGCTTCCCACTGACCCTTCGGGATCGACAGGATGCCGGCCCAAAAAATCTCCTCGGCAAAGGCGGCCAGCACCAGTGCAAGCACAAGCCATAGCACCGCAAAGGACGGCAGATTGATGCCGATGTTGGGCAGGCCGAAATAGACCAAAAGAACGAGAACGAGCGGCGGCAGCGCACGGAATATGTCGACGAACACCACGATCAGCGCATTGACCGCGAGCAGGCGAAACGTCCGCATGATCGCGAGCGCAAGCCCGAGCAGGGTGCCGGTGACCACCACCGCCGCCGCGATCTCGATCGTCACCACCACGCCCTTCATGATGGCAGGGAAATAGCGCTCGATCACCTCCCAGTTGAAGAACGTGTCGAGAAAGTGTGACCAAGAGTCCATGGCAATCTCAGCGCGCGAGCTCGGCGATGAAGGCGCGGGTGCGCACCTCGCTGGGTGCCGAAAATATCTGTTGCGGCGGCCCCTCCTCCACGATGATCCCGTGATCCATGAAGATCACGCGGTCGGCAGCGTCGCGCGCAAACCGCATCTCGTGGCTCACCACCAGCATGGTCATGCCGCCGCGTTTGAGCTCGCGCATCACGTTGAGTACGCTGCCCACCAACTCGGGATCGAGCGCGGAGGTGGGCTCGTCGAACAGCATCACCTTGGGTTCGAGCGCCAGCGCGCGAGCGATCGCCACCCGCTGCTGCTGGCCGCCCGAAAGCTCGCCGGGATAGGAGCGCGCCTTGTCGGCAAGGCCCACGCGATCGAGCGCCGCCATCCCAATTCGCTCCGCTTCGGTCCGTGGTTTGCCCAACACCTTGGCGAGCGCGAGCGTGACGTTCCGCAGCGCCGTCATGTGCGGGTAGAGGTTGAACGACTGGAACACCATGCCGATCTGGCGCCGCATGGCGTTGATGTCGGTGGAGCGCGCCATGACGTCGACGCCGGCGACGCGGATCGAGCCGGCCGAGGGCTCTTCCAGGCGGTTGCAGCAGCGCAGCAAGGTGCTCTTGCCCGATCCGGACGGTCCGATGACAAACACCAATTGTTGCGGCAGCACGACAAGATCTATCCCGCGCAGCACCTCCACGTCGTGGAATCTCTTGCGCAGGCCGCGGATTTCCAGGATGGGCAGCGCGCCGGTCGTCATCAATAGTCGTCGCATCCGCGGCGCCCGCGGCAGGACATTACGCCGTCCCGCTCAGCTGCACGACGGCGTGTGCGCAGTCGGATCATAGCCTGGCATGTCGGGAACACCGTAGCCGGGGAAGACGGTCACCGCGGCGGAGCCCGCCGTAGGCGCAACGCCGAACCACTTTTCGTGCATGCGCGCGATCATGCCGTCGAGCTTCATGCATTCGACCGCGACGTCGAGCGCCTTGCGCAGCTCGCCGGAGTCCTTGCGCAGCGGCGCAGCCCAGACCAGACCCGTCGAATACAGATACGACAGCTCCAGCTGCGGGTTGTTCTTGACCGCCCATGCGATGACGGTATTGCCCGCGACATTGGCGTCGGCGCGCCCGACCAGAACCGCTTGCACCGCGTCGGTCTGCGTGCCGAACGACTCGACCTTCCAGCCGATCTTGCCCTCGAGCTCGCGCGCCCAGGAGTCGTACGCCGATCCCTTGTTGACGGAAATGGTTTTGCCCTTGAGGTCTTCGAGCTGCGCGACTTTCGGCGATCCTTTCCTGATCAGAAACTGAAAGTCGGTGTTGAGATAACCTTCGGTGAACAGCATGCTTTCGGCGCGCTCCTTGGTCACGGTCGTCGGCGCCGCGAGAAAGTCGTAGGTTCCCGCCTGCAGCGCCGGCACGAGGCCGGAGAATTGCGCGGCGTCGATCACGATCTTGCGCTTGAGCCGCTTGGCGATCTCGTTGGCGAGATCGATGTTGAAGCCCTGATAACCGCCGGAAAGATTTGGAAAGGCGTGCGGTGCGAACGTGCCATCGACCGCGGCGCGAAGCGGCGGCGGCTCCTGAGCATAGACGCACGTGGTGAGAAGCAGTGCGGCACCGGTACTCGAAAGCACGTATCGGATCATGGAGCTCCCCTCAAGCCGGCCCAGCGAGCATTCATCGGACTATAGCAACCGGTTCAAACCGGACAAGACGAATGCGCGGGCAATATGCCGAGATGCGTGCTCAATGCCGATGCAAGCGACGCTGATTGGTTGCCCTGCGGCATGGGCAAGGTATAGATTTGTTCCGACGACATTCTCGGCAAGAATCGCGATCCCAGAGAAGTCAGAACCATGCGCCAACTGCTCGATGCGTCCGCAAAGGGCGTGTACACGATCTCGGCCACACCTTTCACCGATGCCGGCGACATTGATTGGCCGAGCGTCGACAGCCTGATCGAATTCTATCTGCAATGTGGCGTGCAGGGCCTGACGGTTCTCGGGATGATGGGCGAAGCGCAAAAGCTCGGCGATGAGGAGTCGGCTGAATTCACGCGTCATTTCTTGCGCCGCGTCAACGGCCGCGTGCCCGTTATCGTCGGCGTGTCGAACCCGGGCACCGCAAACCTCGTCAAGCTCGGCAAGATTGCGATGGATGCCGGCGCCTGCGGTGCCATGGTTGCCCCCCTCGCCGGCCTGAAGACGGAAGCACAGATCGTCAGCTACTTCGCCGACGTGGTCGCGGCGCTGGGCGAGAAGATTCCGGTGATCTACCAGGACTATCCCCAGTCGACGCAAGCCGATATCTCCGCGCAAAGCTTCCTCAAGATCGTCGACGCGCATCCGAGCGTGGTGATGTTCAAGCACGAGGACTGCCCCGGCTTGAAGAAGCTCACGCAAATACGCAAAGCCTGCGATGGCGTCACGCGGCGGTATATCAGCATCCTGGTCGGCAATGGCGGACTGTATGTGCCGCAGGAGCTCGCCCGCGGCGCTGACGGCATCATGACCGGCTTTGCCTATCCGGAAATGCTGGTCGCCGTGTGCGCGCTGTTTGCGGCCGGCCGCAACGACGAGGCGGAAGATCTGTTCGACGCGTATTTGCCGCTCGTGCGACACGAGCAGCAGCCGGGCTTTGGGCTTGCCGTGCGCAAGGAAATCCTGCGCCGGCGCGGGGCCATTCGCTCCGCGGCCGTGCGCGCCCCGGGCCCCAAGCTCGACGCCGTCGACCTAGCCGAACTCGACCGGCTGCTGTCCCGCCTCGAGACACGCTTAAGGGAAAGCGTCGCCGGCCGCCGGCTCGCCGTCGCCTAACAGGAATCGTAACGCATGCCTCTCGACGTTGCAGGAGACCGAGGCATCGGCGCTCGCGCCGGCAGCCTCGCCTGCGGTGCAATGAGAACCTTGCAGCGCGTGGATGACCCCTATATCCCTTCGATCTGATCTCGAGGCGCAAGCATCATGGCCGAATACGATCTGGTCGTACGCAACGGAACGCTCGCGACCGCGTCCGACGTCTTCCGCGCCGACATCGCAGTGGTCGACGGCCGCATCGTGACGATCGGCGCGAAAGTCGGCGCCGGCCGCCGGGAGATCGATGCCGAGGGCCGCATTGTCACACCGGGCGGTGTCGACAGCCATTGTCACATCGCGCAGCGATCGTCCATGGGAGTCATGACGGCGGACGATTTTTTCACCGCCACGCGCTCGGCGGCTTGCGGCGGCACCACCACCGTCATTCCTTTCGCCGCGCAATACCGCGGAATGTCGCTGCGACAGGTGGTCAAGGATTATCACGCCTGCGCGGATCGCAAGGCCGCGGTCGACTACGCCTTCCACCTGATCATTTCCGATCCGACCGAGCAGGTCACCGGCCAGGAGCTGCCGGCGCTGATCAAGGCCGGCTACACGTCGTTTAAGATCTACACCACTTACGACGCGCTCAAGCTCGACGATCGGCAGATTCTCGAGGTGCTATCGACGGCGCGGCGCGAGCGCGCGCTGGTCATGGTTCATGCCGAGAACCATGATGTGATCTCGTGGCTGAGTGAAAAACTGCTGGCGGCGGGCCACAGCGCGCCGCGCTTTCATGGCATGGCACATGCGCCGATCGCCGAACGCGAGGCGACGTCGCGGGCGATCTCGTTGGCCGAGCTGGTCGACGTGCCGATCCTGATCGTGCACGTCTCCGCGCGCGAGGCGATGGAGCAAATCCGTTTGGCCAAGGCGCGCGGGCTCAAGGTCTACGGTGAGACCTGCCCGCAATATCTCTTCCTCACCGCGGACGATCTCGACCGGCCGGGTTTCGAGGGCGCGAAATACATGTGCAGTCCTCCACCCCGCGACAAAGCGAACCAGGAGGTGATCTGGCAAGGACTTGTCACCGGCGTGTTCGACGTCTTCTCCTCCGATCACGCCGGCTACCGCTATGACGATCCGGAAGGGAAGATGAAGCACGGCCGCAACGCGCCGTTCAAGAAGGTGGCGAACGGCGTTCCGGGCCTGGAAGTGCGCACTGCGCTCCTTTTTTCGGAAGGCGTGGGCAGGGGACGCATCGATCTCCCGAAATTCGTCGCGCTGAGCGCGACCAATGCCGCCAAGCTTTACGGCCTTTATCCGCGCAAGGGCACCATCGCGGTCGGCAGCGACGCCGACCTCGCGATCTGGGATGCGGACAAGGAAGTGACCATCACGCAATCGAAAATTCAC
>JAFAHL010000666.1 GCA_019237215.1 Hyphomicrobiales bacterium
AGAGACATATGAAATAGGTGAGACGTTGTGCGATAGCGAGTGCAGTCGAAGATTCGATAAGCGCAACCCGGTGCTCTCCGAAGGCAGAGGTCCCAAGTTCAAATCTTGTCGGGCGCGCCAGATTTCAACGTCCGTTCCGGCCCGATCCAGTGTACCCGGCTCTTCCAATGTACCCATAGTGTACCCGAAGTGGCCTGATGGACCCGGACGGATGCGAACCGCGCCGGGCGGAATATCGAGTATATGCCTGTAGGAATAAACTCCTGGTGCCCAGGGGCGGAATTGAACCACCGACACCTGCATTTTCAGTGCAGTGCTCTACCAACTGAGCTACCTGGGCGCCGCGCCCGCGCGAGCGCGGACGAAGGAGCGCGGGGTTTATAGAGGCTCGATTCCCGGCTGTCCAGAACAGCCGTCAGCGTTGGCAATTCACGCTCAAGATGCCTCATCGCCGGGCTTTGCCGCCGGCGCTCCATCCTCGTCTTCTTCGTCCTTGACCGGCACCGCATAGACTCCGCTGAGCCAGCGGTTGAGGTCGACATCGGCGCAGCGCCTGCTGCAGAAGGGCCGAAGTTGTTCCACGGCGGGCTTGCCGCAAATCGGGCACGGCCTGGTGGCGGGAGTACGCTCGGACATGCCGTCCATATGGGCGATCGGCTGCCCCAGGACCAGGCCTCATGCCAAGTTGAGCCAACCGAGGCGGATCGGATAACCCTCGCCGGACAAAAGCGTGGTCACTTCGTAGAGTGGAAGGCCGACGACGTTGCTGTAGGAGCCCACGATCTTGACGATGAAGCTGCCAGCGATGCCTTGCGCGGCGTAGCCGCCGGCCTTGCCGCGCCATTCACCCGAGGCGAGATAGGTCTCGATGTCCTCCTCCGACAGGCGCTTGAAGCGCACGCGCGTCTCGACCAAGCGCTGACGGTACGCCTCTTTCGGCGTCACCAGGCAGATCGCCGTGTGGACTCGGTGATTGCGCCCCGACAGCAGCCGCAGGCATTCGGAGGCGTCATCTACCAGTTCGGGCTTGGGCAAGATGCGGCGACCGACCGCGACCACGGTATCGGCGGCGAGGATATAGGCACCCTGGAGCTCCTCGTCGGCGCGCACCAGGTCGAGCGCCACTTCAGCCTTGGCGCGCGCCAGGCGGTTGGCGCAGGCGCGCGGCAGTTCTCCCCGCCTCGGCGTCTCGTCGACGTTGGCGGGACGCAACGCATCGGGTTCGATGCCGGCCTGATTGATGAGCGTGACTCGGCGGGGCGAGCCGGACGCGAGGACGAGCTTGGGCCGGCCGATCATTTTTGCTTGCGCAGCGATTGCATGGACGGAGGTCGTGAGTTTGGAGAAGCGCGATTATTTGAATCGATAGGTGATACGGCCCTTGGTCAGATCGTAGGGCGTCATCTCGACCAGGACCTTGTCGCCCGCCAGCACGCGGATGCGGTTCTTGCGCATGCGGCCAGCGGTATGGGCGATGATCTCATGTTCGTTTTCGAGCTTGACCCGGAACGTGGCGTTCGGAAGCAGCTCCGTCACGACACCGGGAAATTCCAAGAGTTCTTCCTTTGCCATCCGCTCCCCAGCGTTGTTGGAAACAGAACAGGCGGATCGCGCCGCCCCGAGGGCGCGAAAACTAGCGGAATCACGACCATCCGACAACTGCCGAGTACCAATTTGCTCACTCGTTGCCCCTATGGCGAGGAGAGAAGCGTTCCCTGATTCGTCGCAGCAATTGTTCGCGCACATCCCGATACGCATTCATCCGCTGCTCGCGACTGCCTTCGATCGCGGTCGGATCCGCGGTCGGCCAATACTCGACATCTGCGGCGAGTGTACGGGTCAACTCGAGCGCCTTATGGTGCGCTTCGGGCGAAAGCGTGACGATCAGGTCGAAATTCAACCCCTCCAAATCGTCTAGTTCTTCGAACGTCAGCGGCCGGTGCGCGCTGATGTCGATGCCGATCTCCTCCATCGCGGCCGCCGCGAAGGCATCGAGCTCGCCTTTGCGCACGCCGGCCGAGCCGACGTAGAGCGACGGGCCGAGCATTTGCTTGAGCAAGGCTGCCGCCATGGGCGAGCGCACGGAATTCATGCCGCAGGCGAACAAAACCGCCTGCGGTTGCGACGCCGGCGCTCGCTTCACCCCTTCCAATGCAGCACGCAGATCAACGTGAACAGACGGCGCGCAGTATCGAAATCGAGTCTCACCTTGCGCGCGAGTCGCTCCATCAAGATGTTGGAGCCCTCGTCGTGAAGGGAGCGCCGGCCCATGTCGAGCGCTTCGATGCGGTCGGGCGTCGCCGTGCGAATGGCCGCGTAATAGCTGTCACAGACCGTGTAATAGTCCTTCACGATGCGCCGCAACGGCGAGAGCGATAGAAGATGAGCGACCACCGGCGCGCCGTCCGCGCGCCTGATGTCGAACACGAGGCGCGCTCCGCTAATGCTCAAATGCAACGCGAACGGCCCCTCGTCGTCGTCGTTCGGGGCAAAGGTATTGTCTTCGAGCAGATCGTAGATCGCGACCGTCCGCTCGTGCTCGACGTCGGGATTCGAGCGGCCGATAGAATTTTCGTCGAGCGTCACCGCGACGAGACGGTTCTTCTTTCGGGGGGACGCGCGCTCCGAGCGTGTCATCGCGGGTTGAAGCGCATCATCACCGAGCGGGCGTGACCGTCGAGTCCCTCGGCTTCGCCTAGTGCGATGGCGGCAGGGCCGAGCGCGCGCAACTGATCGGGCCCGCATTTGAGAATCGATGTGCGCTTCATGAAGTCGAGCACGCCCAGTCCCGAGGAAAACCGCGCCGAGCGCGCGGTCGGCAGCACGTGGTTCGAGCCGGCGACGTAATCGCCGATCGCCTCGGGCGTGTGGGCCCCGAGAAAAATGGCTCCGGCATTGCAGATGCGCTCAGCCAGCCGCTCGGCGTCCTCACTCACGATCTCGAGATGTTCAGGCGCGATGGCGTCGACGAGCGGCACGGCCTCATCGAGGCCGCCCACCAGGATGATAGCGCCGAAATCCCGCCAGGAGGCCCCGGCGACCGCCGCACGCGGCAGCGAGCCGAGTTGCGCGGCGACGGCCTTCTCCACCGCGTCGGCGAGAGCGGCGTCGTCCGTGATCAGGATCGGCTGGGCGCTCGCATCATGCTCCGCCTGCGCGAGAAGGTCGGCCGCGATCCACTCGGCATGGGCGGTTTTGTCGGCGAGAATCAGCACTTCCGAAGGTCCGGCGATCATGTCGATGCCGACCTTGCCGAAGACGAGGCGCTTGGCCGCCGCCACATAGGCATTGCCCGGGCCGACGATCTTGGCGACCGGTGCGATGGTCTCGGTGCCGTGGGCGAGCGCGGCCACCGCCTGGGCGCCGCCGACGCGATAGACCTCGTCGATGCCGGCGAGCTTCGCCGCCGCGAGCACGAGCGGCGCAAGCTTGCCCTCCGGCGCCGGCACGACCATCACCAGCCGGGCAACGCCCGCGACCTTGGCCGGCACCGCATTCATCAGCACCGAGGACGGATAGGCGGCGGTGCCTCCGGGCACGTAGAGGCCGACCGCCTCGATCGCGCTCCAGCGCGACGCGAACTCGACGCCGAGCGGGTCGGCGAAACGATCGTCGGTCGGGAGTTGCCGGCGGTGGTAGGCCTCGATCCGATCGCGCGCGAGTGCGAGCGCATCGAGCGCCCGACGGTCGCACGCCGCATAGGCCGCATCGATTTCATCGGCCCGTACTCGCAGGCCGGTCTGCTCGAGGTCGACCCGGTCCAATTTCCGGCTGAGCTCGATCAAGGCGCGATCGCCGCGGGCGGCGACGTCTGCGATGATCGCGCGCACGACCGCATCGACCTCGACCGATGCCTCGCGCTTGGTGGCGAGAAAGGCGCGGAAGCGCTCGGTGAAAGCAGGCGCGCGGCGCTCGAGACGGATCGGCATGGCCCTGTCCTACCCGGCCACACGGGCCGGATCGGCGGTCAATGGCGTGGCTGGGACAGGCCGTCAACCCCGCGCGTCGGTGGTATCGTCAACATGGATGGGACGCCCGCCCGCGGGCCAAGATGGCCCCAGATCGGCAAGCTCGGCTTCCAGGCATTCGACCTCGAGGCGCAACGTCCCCCCGCCCGAGAAGATGAGTTTCACGATCCCGGCGGGCGGATCGGTCTCGGAAAACTCGACCGCCAGCAGGTTGAGTACCGCGTCCTTGCCGGCGGGATTGACGTTTCGGCACTTGCAGCATTTGACGCGCTCGAAGCGCAGCGCCGCTCGGCAGCGTCTGAGTTCGGGCTTTGTCCCCTCCGCGGAAAGCCAGTCGAAGCGGCTCAGCGCTATCACCAGGCGCTTTTCGTGCGGACGCCACATGACGTCGGCCACCTTGACGAGCGCATCCTGGAGATGGGTGGACACCACTTCGAGGTCGTCCCGGTCGAGGGCGACGAACTTCACCGGCTCCATGACGCGCGCTCCCTGCCGTTTTCGGCGTTACGGAGGTAATTAGGAAGCGCCCGGCGAGGGTGCAAGCGGTGGCGAGGGGCCGATTCCACCCAGCAGGCGGCCGGAACTAGAACGACACGCAGGCCGGGCGCACGATCATGACCACGGATTGCTGCTTGAAACGCCTCTTATAGGCCTCGACGATCTCATTGAGCCGCGCAATGTCGTCGACTTGGCCGGGGAGCACGATCTGCACGATCTTGCTCGGCTCGCGAACGATCTTGTCGCTGGCCTCGACCCGCCACTGGCCTGCGGCACTGAACACGGTGAGCCCGTTGGGGAAGCGGGACATGATCTCGCGATCGACGAAACGGCCGAAGTCGCCTTCGCTCACGCCGATCCGGTTGCCGATGTTGCGGCCGAACATCAGCTCGGCCACACGGGTCGGTCTTTGACCGCCGAGACAATCCACCAACTGCGCGTCGGCACCGCCAGCGAGCGCCAAGACGAACGTCAAGATGAGCGTCAAGGCCGCAGCTAGCCGAACGGACATTGCACGTTGACGGCCGTGGACTATTGTCCCGATTCCGAAGTTCGCAAGCCCTTGCGGCACACTCTCGTGCGAACTTCGGACTCTAAGGGACACTAGCAAGCTTACGAGTCTAGTGTGGTTCCACCACACTAGCCGCTGAGGCGCTCGATCGCGGCGCCGCAGGCCGCGAGCTTGTCCTCTAGCCGCTCGAAGCCACGGTCGAGGTGATAGACGCGGTTGACGATCGTCTCGCCCTCGGCAGCAAGCGCGGCGATGACGAGCGAAACCGAAGCGCGCAGATCCGTGGCCATCACCGGCGCGCCCTTGAGCGCGCTCACACCCTCGATGGTGGCGCATTCGCCGTCGAGTTGGATGTGCGCGCCAAGCCGCACCAGCTCCTGCACATGCATGAAACGGTTCTCGAAGATGGTCTCGGTGATGTGAGAAGTTCCTTTTGCCCGCGTCATCAGCGCCATCAGTTGGGCCTGCAGATCAGTCGGAAAGCCCGGGAATGGCGAGGTCGTCACCTCGACCGGAGCGAGGCCCGAGCCGTTGCGCTTCACGCGCACGCCGGTATTGGTCGGGGCGATCTCGACGCCCGCCCGCACCAGCACGTCGAGCGCCGCCTGCAGCAATTCGCTGCGCGCATTTTCCAACAGCACGTCCCCGCCAGCCATCGCCGCCGCCATGGCATAGGTGCCGGTCTCGATGCGGTCGGGCAGCACGCGGTGGTGGGCCCCGCCAAGCTTCGCCACGCCCTCGACCACGATGCGCGAGGTGCCCGCGCCGGTGATCTTGGCGCCCATCTTGTTGAGGCAATCGGCGACGTCGGTGACCTCCGGCTCGCGCGCGGCGTTCTCGATCACGGTGGTGCCGCGCGCCAGCGAGGCCGCCATCAACGCGGTGTGGGTACCGCCGACCGTCACCTTGGGAAATTTGATCTCGCCACCCTTGAGGCCGCTCTTGGCGCGGGCGATGACATAGCCGCGATCGATCTCGATTTCGGTGCCCAGACGTTCGAGCGCCATGATCAGAAGATCGACCGGGCGCGTGCCGATGGCGCAGCCGCCCGGCATCGATACTTTCGCTTCGCCCATGCGCGCGACCAACGGCGCCACCACCCAGAAGCTCGCCCGCATGCGCGACACCAACTCGTAGGGAGCCGTGGTGTCGATGACGTTGGCGGCGGAGATGTGGAGCGTCTGGCCGTCGTATTGGGTTTCGCCCGAACGCTTGCCGCTCACCATGATATCGACGCCGTGATTGCCGAGGATGCGCTGAAGCAAATTCACATCGGCGAGCCGAGGCACATTGTCTAGGACGAGCGTCTTGTCGGTGAGCAAGCTTGCGATCATCAACGGCAAGGTGGCGTTCTTGGCGCCGGAGATCGGAATCGTTCCGTTGAGCCTTTGGCCCCCGTAGATGCGAATGCGATCCATGCCCCCTCCCCCCGTTTCCGGCAAACCCCGCGAGCCCCACGATGCACAAAGGCTCGGATCGGCCGAAAGTTCCCGCGCCGGGTCTAGCGCTCTTGTTTATGGCCGACAATTCCGGCGGAATCGTGGGACTTGGGGGCGCGTACCGCGTCTGAGCTGCCGGCGCGGGCTTTCGCCTGGACCTTGCGCCGCTTGAGGTTCTCCCGCAGCGC
>JAFAHL010000679.1 GCA_019237215.1 Hyphomicrobiales bacterium
TAGTCTCGAAACTGGCGATACCACCTTCAGGAGCATCAATTGGGGGCGTGCGGACGAGCAACTACTATCTGGCCTAGATTACCGTAATGACGACATTATACATACGCGTTGCGCAGCAGTGCTGCGAGGTAAAGGGAGCGACATGACTGTAATCAAGCAAGACGCTGCTGAGTGGACTGGTGGTTGTCAATGCGGAGCTGTGCGCTATCAACTGCTCACGCCGCCGGAGCACGCGTGCATTTGCCATTGCCGGATGTGCCAGCGGGCGTCCGGTCAGCCGTTCATGGCGTTCGCGAGTGTCAAGCGCGAAAACCTGCGCTGGACGCGCGGGCACCCGTCGACCTTCGTGAGCTCGAACGTCGCAGAGCGGAACTTTTGCAATGTCTGCGGCACCCCACTGACATATAACCGCGTGGAGAGCGGCAGCATCGCCGTGACAATCGGCAGCCTGGACGCCCCGGAAGCTGTGCGCCCGATAGAGCAGTTTGGCATCGAGAGCGAGCTGTCCTGGATCAGTGGCCTCAGAGCGCTTCCTGCCAAACGTACCGAAGACTGGAAGCGTGAGTACAGCATCCTGCACATCGACAGTCATCAATATTTGCCGGTCGAGGTGATCGAGTAAGCATGCTTTTCTGCTGCGATGCGTTAGTCCGCTTTTGGCACAAGGCGCACATGCAAATTCGCGGCCGCGATCAGCCCGTCTTGGATCCGGCCGAACTTCTCGGGCGCAAGCTCGGCGGCCACTAGTTTTTCCGCTTCTCCAGCATCAGCGTGCCTTCCTTGCGGATCGCGGGCGTGAGCTTCTCCGCCACCACCGCCAACAGCCACGGCAGCGCGACTTCCAGGCGCACGTGGTCTTCGGCAACGTCGATGAAGCCGACGGCGCTCTGGCCGAGCGCGCTGAGATTGAAGGCGAGCCGATCGCCGCTCCAGGTTTCCTCATGGATGGTCAGCAGCGCGGAATAGTTCGCGCGCGCGGCGGTGAGGCCGGATTTGATGCGGCGCGCCGCCTCTTCGCGGCCGAGGTGGTGCGGGATGGACACGATCAGCGGTCTGGACAATTGGAGCCTCCACGGATGCGAAGATTCATATGGGGCAGGCCCCGCCGGCTCGCAACGCGGCCGCGACCGGACTTATTGCGGGACGGCATGGACTGTGCAGAATCCTGGGCCGAGCGCGCGGGGCGTGGGGCGAGCACACGCGGCCCAGGGGCACGACACAAACGCGCGCGAGACAAAAACGACACGCACGAGGAGCGCATCCATGAGACTTAAAGCCAGGCTGTACTTGACCGTGGCGGCAATCGGCCTCGCCTCCTTGCTGGCGGCGGCGCCGGCGCGGTTGAGCGCCCAGACCGCGGTCGCCATCGACAACGACGACATCGGCGGCGTGGTCACCGGCGCGAACGGGCCGGAGGCCGGCGTGTGGGTGATCGCGGAGACCAGCGACCTTCCCACCCGCTACGCCAAGATGGTGGTGACCGACGACCAGGGCCGCTACGTGCTGCCCGATCTTCCGAAGGCCAAATACAAGGTGTGGGTGCGCGGCTACGGTCTCGTCGATTCGCCCAAGGTCGACGGCGAACCGGGCCAGCAGCTCAATCTGCGCGCCGTGCCGGCGCCCAACGAGGCGGCGGCGGCGCAGTATTATCCCGCGATCTACTGGTACTCGATGCTCAAGATCCCCGACAAGAGCGAGTTCGGCGGCAAGAGCACCATTCCCGAGAAGCTCACGCAGGTCGACTGGCTCAAGCAGACCAAGAACATTGGCTGCATCGGCTGCCATCAGCTCGGGCAGCAGTCCACCCGCACCATCCCCGCGGCGTTCGGCGAGTTCAAGTCGGGTGAAGAAGCATGGATGCGTCGCATCCAGTCCGGGCAATCCGGCGAGCAGATGACCAACCAGCTGGCCGGCAATTTCGGCGGCGCGCCGTTCAAGTATTACGGCGACTGGACCGACCGCGTCGCCAAGGGCGAGCTGCCGAAGAGCAAGCCGCCGCGGCCGCAGGGCGTCGAGCGCAACGTCGTGGTCACCTCGTGGGAATGGGGCACCGACAAGCAGTATCTGCACGACCTGATCTCGTCGGACCGGCGCAATCCGACCGTCAATGCCAACGGGCCGCTCTACGGCTCGCCCGAGTACTCCACCGACAACATGCCGATCCTCGATCCCAAGACGAGCAAGGTGACGTTCTTCAAGATGCCGGTCGAGGATCCGAACATGCCGGAGTCGCTCGGACCCGGCCACGCCGCCAGCATCAAGCCGCTGCAGGCCTCGGCCTACTGGGGCGACGAGAAGGTCTGGGACACCCGCGCCAACAACCACAACGCCATGCTCGACAAGAAGGGCCGAGTGTGGATCGCGGCGACGGTGCGCGGCATGGACAATCCGGCTTTCTGCAAGAAAGGCTCCGACCATCCCTCGGCCAAGGTCTTCCCGCTCGAGCGCTCGGCGCGGCAGGTGGCGATGCTCGACCCCAAGACGATGAAGTACACCTTCGTCGACACTTGCTTCGGGACGCATCACCCGCAGTTCGGCTACGACGCCAACGACACGCTGTGGCTGAGCGGAACCGGGCCGGTGGCGGGCTGGATCAATACCAAGATGTTCGACGAGACCGGTGACGCGGCGAAATCGCAGGGCTGGTCGCCGTTCATCCTCGACACCAATGGCAACGGCAAGCGCGACGATTACGTCGAGCCCAACCAGCCGATCGATCCCGCCAAGGACAAGCGCATCGTGCCGGGTTCGGGACCCTATGCCGTGATGCCTAACCCGGTCGACGGCTCGATCTGGTACACCACCGGCGTCTTCGGCGGCCCGCCGGCGTTCGTTCGCTTCGATCCCGCAACGGGATTGTCGGAAGTCTACAACGTGCCGCCGCCGGCCTTCGGCATCCGCGGCGGCGACATCGACAAGAACGGCGTCGCGTGGGGATCGGCTTCGAGCGGCCATCTCGTGAGCTTCGATCGGCGCAAATGCAAGGGCCCACTCAACGGCCCGAACGCCACCGGCGACCACTGTCCGGAAGGCTGGAGCTTATACAAGTATCCCGGCCCCGGCTTCGAAGGCGTCGGCGATAACAGCGCCGAGTCGAGCTATTACACCTGGGTCGATCAGCACAACACGTTGGGGCTCGGCGAGAACGTTCCCATGTCCACCGCCAACCTCAACGACGGCTTCGTCGCGCTCAAGGACGGGCAGATGGTGATGCTGCGCATCCCCTACCCCATGGGCTTTTATGCCAAGGGCTTCGACGGGCGCATCGATGATGCCAACGCCGGCTGGAAAGGCCGCGGGCTGTGGAGCACCAACGGCGATCGCACGCCGTGGCTGATGGAAGGCGGCAAAGGCAGCAAGCCGCGCGCCGTGCACATCCAGCTGCGGCCCGATCCGCTGGCGCACTGAAAGCGGGATCGAAAGCGCAGACACGACCGCCCGGCGCTCACCCTCAGCGCCGGGCGCCGTCGTTTGTATCGTCGTTTGCATTTGGATGTAACGCGCGCCACGCATTCGGTGGGCTCCCCCTCCCCCTTGTGGGGAGGGGCTGGGGGTGGGGGTCGGAGTTGGTGCGCGAGATGTGTCCACTAACTACGACCCCCACCCGGCGCGCTTCGCGCGCCACCCTCCCCACAAGGGGGAGGGTAAAGACCGAGTTCGCTGCACTGACTCGACTCCACAGCGACGATGCGAGATGGAATAGACTCTCTGCTCGCGCTGTTATCGGCCAAGCACACGTCCGTCTGCATCATCCAGGAGGATCCGCCATGCTCACAACGACCGTCCGCCTCGCCCTCGTCGCCCTCGCCTGCGCCGTCGTGGCGCCCGCGAGCGCGCAACTGCTCCAGCGCAAGGAGTTGAGTTATCCGACCGCGCTGACCATTGCGCAGGCCGCGCTGGATGACTGCAAGGCGCGCGGCTACGCCACTTCCGTCGTCGTGGTCGATCGCGGCGGCAACACCGTGGTCGCGCTGCGCGCCGACAATGCCAGTGTGCACACCATGGAAAACGCGCGCCGCAAGGCCTACACCGCCATGACCTTCAAGATGACCACGGCAGAGTTCATCAAGGAGATGGCGACGCGCCCCGTGCGGCGCGAGCAAACGACGCTGCCGAATGTGATCGCCATCGACGGCGGCGTGCCGCTCAAGGTCGGCGATGACGTGATCGGCGGGGTCGGACTCTCCGGCTCGCCCGGCGTGGACGAACAGTGCGTGATGGCAGGGATCAACAAGGTAAAGGATCAGCTGCAGTAAGCAGTCGAACCTAACGGAGCGGCCGCCATTCATGATGAAGCGCGAAACATTCGCGATCGCGAACATCTATGTGCCGGTGAAGCGGCGCGCCACGCTCGACCCCAAGAAGGCGCAAGCGATCGCCGAGAGCATGCTGCAGGTCGGTCAGCAAACCCCGATCCTGGTGCGGCAGGATGGCGAGCGCTTCGTACTGGTGGAAGGGCTGCATCGCTTGGAAGCGTGCAAGCAACTGGGTGAGGACACGATCTTCGGATACCTCGTGCAGGCCCGGCAGCACTAGCGCGCAAACGCGCCGCGCCCACAGACCGAGCGCGCCGATGGGGGCACGGCGCACGCGATGGGCTCGCGCCTCTCGTGTCCGCGCGTGCGGGGCTTTGCACCCTACGGATGCGCCTCGGCGTCAGTTCGGCTTGCGAAACTTGAGCACGAACTCGTCCACCGGCCCGGTCGGGCGGTTGACCGAGAAGTCGCGCGCGTCCTCGGGGTGGCGCAGGAAATCGCCCTCGGCGACGAGCTTGAAGCCGGCCGCCTCGATCTCGCGGCGCAGCGCCGCCTCTTCGATGCGATGGAGCGTCTTTCCTACCGTGGCGCCGTCGCCAGCCCGCGCCGAATGGTCTGCGATCACCAGCATGCCGCCGGGCTTGAGCGCCGCGTAGAGCTTGCGATTCATCTCTGCGCGATCGACCTCCATATAGGTCGTGTCGTGGTAGAAGAAAAAGAACGTGATGAGGTCGAGATCGCGCACGTCGGCAGGCAGCGGGTCGTCGAACGGCCGCACCAATGCCACGACGTTCGCCATCGCCGGCGTCTTCATGCGCGCCTCGAATCGCTCCTTCGCGCGCGCGCCGAGGTCTGCGGCGTTCTGGGCGTAGACGGCGCCGCTCGCGCCGACGGCGCGCGCCATTAACTCGCTGCTGTAGCCGCCGCCAGCACCCATATCGAGCACCTTCATGCCCGCACCTACGCCGGTAAAGGCGAGCAGCTTCACCGGATCGCGGCGCTTGTCGATCTCGCGGTCCGCGTCACTGCGGTCGGGCGACGCCACGACGGCGGCGTAGTCCGGCGCGGCTTGCGCGAGCGCGGCGCCTGGCGCGAAGACGAGGAGCGCAACCCAAGCGAGCATGCACACTGATGCACGAGCACGGGCGTGGTGGCGCGGTCCAATCATGGCTTGTCCTCCTTCCCTGACTTGGTGTCACTTCGGGCCGACCAACCGCATGATCATCGGCGTCCAGCGGTCGATTTCGCTCTGCATGAAGCGGGTGACCTCGGCCGCAGTCATGGCTCTCACTTCGATCGTGTCTTGCTCGATCTGGCGCTTCATTTGCGGCCGCTGCAAGGCCTTGACGACCTCGCGGTTGGCGCTCTCCACGATGTCGGGAGCAAGCCCCGCCGGTTCCGAGAGCGAGCATCCGAAAAATGATCCGCTTCGCGGCGCGCACTGCAGCCATACCTCAATCCTCCTTGATGTTCTTCTCGCGCACCACGCGGCCCCAACGCGCGAGCTCATCGCTCAAGAATTTGCCGAATTCCGCGCTCGACGTCGACGCGGGCGTGGCGCCGGACTGAAGGAGCTTCTCGCGTACGTCGGGCGCATCGAGCACGGCAACGACCGCGTCGTGCAATTTCGCCGCCACGGCGGGCGGCGTCTTGGCCGGAGCCAGCAGGCCGTACCAGTTGTCGGCAACGGTGTCAGGAAAACCCTGCTCGGCGAGCGTGCTCACGTCGGCCAGCATGGGGTTGCGCTGGTCGGATGCGGCGCCGATTGGCTTGAGCGTGCCGGCGCGGATATGCGGCAGCAGCACCGG
Organism: Hyphomicrobiales bacterium; assembly: GCA_019237215.1. Lineage (GTDB taxonomy): Bacteria > Pseudomonadota > Alphaproteobacteria > Rhizobiales > Xanthobacteraceae > VAZQ01. The sequence continues at coordinate 6,065 of JAFAHL010000679.1, forward strand.
GGTATCCGCGAACATGGCCAGCACCTGGCCGCCGAGCAGATCGGTCAAGGCCGGCGCGGCGCCGCGATAGGGCACGTGCAGGAATTTTACGTTGGCCGCGGACTGATAAAGCTCGAGCGCGAGATGGGTCACGCTGCCCGAGCCGGTTGACGCGAACGGAATCGTCGCCGGCTTGTCCCGGGCCAGCGCGGCCAGCTCCTTGGCGAAATTGACCGGCGTGTCCGGCCTCACCACCAGGATGGTGGTGGGGCGCGCCACCAGCGTGATCGGCGCGAAGTCGCGCAGCGTATCGTAGTTCGGCTTGCTCAGATGCGGCGTGACCGCGACCGCGCCGACCGTGGTGAGAAACAGCAGATGCCCGTCGGCCTCGCCTTTCGCGACGTATTCGGCCCCGATCGCGCCATTCGCGCCCGGCCTGTTCTCGACGATGACATTCTGCCCGAGCAGCGGCTTGAGCCTGTCGGCGAGGATGCGCGCGACGAAATCCGTCGGTCCGCCGGCCGGGAAGGCGACGACCATGCGGATGACGCGAGAGGGAAAGTCCTGCGCCCGGCTGCCCGCAGCCGCCAGGCAAGACAGCACTACGAGCGCCACGGCCACGGCCGTCGCCAAGCGGCGGGGGAGCTGCATGTCAACCTCCCGGGTTTCGAACGGGACGCTTGCGATGAGGTGAGATCGCACTGCGCCGACGGAGGCGCGGCGCGCGGGTGCGTTCGCCCAAATCGCAGGCACGGGCCAATATCTTTCGGCTTTCTTCCCGATGGGCTTTTTGGCATGAGGTCGTCGCCGAGCAAACGGCGTGCTCACCCGGGGGCGGCACGGGACGCGTCATGAGATTGCGCGACGGGCTGACCTTGGCCGCGATCGTCGGCTCCTTGGCCCTCATCTTCGTCATCACGCGGTTTGACCAGCCCGAGCGGGTCAAGCCGGGCTCGCAGGAATACGACGCGTATATAGAGCATCACATTGCCGAGTGTCTGCGAAACCCGCAGCCGATCGACAAGGGTGCGAGCGAGCCGGCCTCCCAACCCGAGCGCGAGGCCGCGTGTCGGGCCTCGGTGTTGCAAGCCGACCGTCTCGATCCCGAGAACCGGCCGCTCAAGCATTAGCAGCCTTGCTCACACTTCACGCTCGAGTCGGCGCCCGGCGATGCGCCCTCACGAACGCTTGATCGCGCGTTCAGCGGCCGCCCGCGATTCGGCGCACAGACAGGCATCCCTCCGGCGACGCGCGCATCCCAGCGTTGGCCGCCAGGCCCCGGCTTTGACAATACGCGAACGCCCGTTAAATTACGCGCATCGTCAACAACCGAAAGGAGGTGATCCAGTGTCTCATTGTCTATCGCCGCGATTGCCGGCATCCGTGAGCTGGATCCTTCCCTCTATGGGGGTCCGCACCGTCTGAAAACGGTGTGCTCGCGCAAGTTTAGCCGGATCACGGCTCGACAATGGAAGGGCTGCCCGCAAGGGCAGCCCTTCTTCATTCGGGGCGACCGCCGCAAGGCTCGAGCGCGGATCAGTCGCTTGTCACGGCGGCAAAGTTAGAAGTTACGGGATGCGCTTTGGTCCGCCTCGCGCTATCCTCCCCAAAGAGGTCCGTGCCATGGCAATCATTCCCGAAAAGTATCTCGATCTGCTGCAGCGGAAGAAGGCGTTTGCGAATCTGGCTACGCTCATGCCCGATGGAACACCGCAGGTGACGCCGGTCTGGTGCGATTACAAGGATGGTCTCGTTCGGGTGAACACCGCGAAGGGGCGAGTCAAAGCGCGCAACCTGAAGAAAGGCGCGCCCGTGGCGCTGGCGATCGCCGATCCGGACAACCCTTACCGTTACGTCCAGATCCGCGGCCGCGTCCAGCGCGTCACGGAAGACGGCGCGGCTGCGCACATCGATTCGCTCGCAAAGAAATACCTCGGGAAGGATAAGTATCCGAATGCCGCCCCCGGCGAAGTCCGGCTGCTGTGCGAGATCGAGCCGACATCTGCATCCGGGATGGGGTGAACGCGAGCGGCGATTCCGGTTTGATGTTCCCGTCGACGATCACTTGCTTCCATTTCTCGTATTCCGAGCGCGTGAAGGCCGCGGCCTGCTCGGGGGGTCGTGCCGCGCGGCGCGATCCCGATCTTGGCGAAGGCCGATTTCAGCTCGGGATGCTTGCGGCTCGATTCCCAGCCGGGCTGTCTCGCGATTTTTGCCATCCCATAGAGCATGGCTGCCCTGCGGCGAG